>JAUWZC010000333.1 GCA_030615565.1 Desulfobacteraceae bacterium
CAAAGGTTCCATCTTCTTTTAAGCGGGCGACACGCCCATCCGGAAGTTACAGAGGTCGCAACAACTGTCATTGAAATGAGGGAGATAAAGCACCCCTATAAAAAAGGGATCACGGCCAGGAAAGGCATTGAATTTTAAATCCACTTCCTGATCCCACAAAAGATGGGCGCATGCCCAATTATTTAGAGGCCTTAGCCGAGACCAAAAAAATAATCACCGATTCCATCGTATCAGCAGTTATTGCTGGACCCTGGACAACCGCTATTGGCCTCAGGGGGGCTAATGATCTCATCAGGGATGCCATAAAAAGACCCAGATTATGAAGAGGGAAATGAGCTGTTTCCAGAGGGGCTATTATACCCCAGGAAAGCATAAATATCAGTAAAATGAATAAAAAAATTATATTTTACCTTACATCTCTGTGTACTTTGATAATCCTCACTATAGTGGCTATAGGTTTAGATATGTACGTTTGGAGGCATGTTCAGGCTGAAAAGATGGCCGTTTTTCAGCGGATGGTAGGAGGGGTTGGAATGGGGGCTATCAGCACTCCCCTCTTTAACTTCATTAACTACGACCCACGTATTCAACCTGTGGATGACTCAATCACCTGGCCTGTTCCTGGCGTATATTCCTACGGACCGGATCGGACGGCAACGGTTTCTTATTTCGAAGAGATACCAAGGAATCAATTGATAGTAAAGGGTAAGAAATGAAAGTGGGAATTTAAAAGGGAGGATCAAAATTGAACGGCATCTAAATCTTTTGCTGACTGCAATAGAAAATTTAACCAGGTACAAGACCCGGAGCATTGTTGTGATCCTCTGCCTGGTAGCTATACTAATGCCCTTCATCACTGCTATGGCCATATCAGAAGGGGTGAAATTTCAGGCCTCCATTTCTGTAGATCAGGGTGCTGATATTTATGTCACCAAGGATAACTATGGCAGCAATGCCCCTATTTCATTAGAATTCGTTGATCGATTTCAAAAGTTGGAAGGCGTTTTAAAGGTCATGCCCAGAGTGGTGGGGCGAACCTATTTCGTTAACAGGTTGGTGGTCATAACAGGAATAATCCCTGAAAACATCCCTCCTAACCTAAATATCATCGAGGGCAAGGTCTTTAAAAAGAAGGGTGAAGTGATCATTGGAAAAGGGCTCTCCGAGGAGTTCAATCTTGATATGGGGATAATGTTCTCCCTTACTCAAAATCCATTTATAACATTTAGAGTTGTGGGTATTTTTGAGGCGGACTCCCAAAGTATATGGGGCTCCGATATGATTCTTATGTCGTTTCAAGATGCCTCTCTATACTTCTTGATGGAAGGAATGGCAACGGACATCTTAATCTATACTCGGCCCGGGTATGCCACAAAGCTGGCGGAAAAAATACAGTTGGATTGGGCAGTAAATGAAAAAAGTTCCGTTCCACCTTTGAGGGTTCAGGATAAGAGTTTGGTAAAACGATATTTTTTAAGGGGCTATAATTACAGGGCCGGGGTCTTTACCGCCCTCTACATGGTAGCCTTTGCCTTGGCCATCCCGGCTATTCTGGTGACCTCAGGCTTCGGATTGACTGAAAGAAGAAGGGAAATTGGCGTCCTTAAAGCCACTGGCTGGCAGACTCAGGATGTTTTAGAGATGGTGGCCTTAGAAAACCTGGTAATTAGTCTAACAGGCGCTCCTCTGGCCATACTTTTATCCATCGTGTGGTTGAAAATCTTCAACGGGGCATTCATTGCGCAATTCTTCATCGCAGAGCTTGGACTCTTTTCTCG
>JAUWZC010000218.1 GCA_030615565.1 Desulfobacteraceae bacterium
GGAAGTTAAAAGAATACAGGATCAAGGAGGGATTCAAACTTTTTTCAACAGAATCGAAGATAAAATATGAGACAAAATTTAATGAAGTGACTAGAATTGTGATGGAAAATATTAACAGGCTGGTTGACAAAAGATACAGAAAATAGAATACGGCATATACATGAACCCTTTTCCCTTTTCTTACAACAGATCTTACCATAAAAGACGCTTTCCCATAATTTAAAAGGTTGAAAGAGATACTCATTGGAGCGGGCTTCCAGAAACAGATATGCTACAAAATAAGGATGTTATCATTGATGGTTTATTATGATGAGGATAAGGATGCGAATGTCGAAACCTACTATCAGCCTGATTTTTATCAGTATTCTAACACAATACTGAAATTTTTTGAAGTTTCAATATGATACAATCATAGCAGTATTTTTTAATCACATCATATTTAAGTATACTCATCGTAATCATAAGTTTTTCATAGAGGGCTGGATAATTACTCGATAATGTAATCGAAAGTTTCAGTGGGAATTCTCACGGAAAAGGTTTATAGCGGCAAGCTATATTTTAGGGGAATGTCTTATGTGCAGTATATGGACATTGGAACGTTCTGCATGAGTTGCCGCAATCTTTTGCCTAGGAATCTTTGCGATTGTTAGGCTATATATAGATTTTGTCCAATCTCAAGGCCAGACTCATGTTTACATAGAGGCAGGCAATGTGATGATATTACATACAATATTGTAACTTTAATTGGGCTCTCGTGCTAGGTAGGTCGCCTGAACTACTTCTGCTATCAGATCGGCGATCAGATGGTCGTCATATCGGAACCCATAAATGCCACTGTGGGACGGATCATCTTCTTCTGGGTCATGCAATACGCTAAGATTTCTGCTATCTGGGCTCTGTGTGCGGACATAGTTGAGAATTTCTCCTACGTTCAAAACAGCGATTTTCGCCTTAGCGCCATGTGTTAGCTTTAAGCTGAGGACCCTGCGAACTTCTCGGATTTCTTCTCGCCGGTTGGCAAGGTGGAGAAACTCCAGCCAGTTGACTGACAAATTTTCGTCTGTTGTGCGAAGCTGGAATGCGGCGCCAGTGACTTGTCCCTTCTCCGTACATTGTGTTGCAGAGCAATACCGGCAAATGTGATCCTTGTTAGGTACCGAGTCGCCTTTCATCGCGAAGACCAGGTAAGCACGCCGTGAGGCTGCACGGTTTCCATCAAAGAGTCGACCGAGGCAAGCCCAGACAGCCTGATGGTCCTTTCTGGGTGCTTTGGATCTGGTGAAAAAATTACAAACTGAGCTTCACCAGTCGTTAGGAATTCTACTGCAAAATGCCGGTTAGGCGCAGTACGCCATTGAACTCGGATGTTTTTAGATGGAGACAGTACAACATCCGGATAATTCAAATTGGCCTGAAACTGTAGGAAGCTGACAAAATTCCTCAATGATTCAGGTAAGATTGCAACTTCGTCGGGATGCTCTTCTTTGGCAACATCGACTAGGAACTTGAGCCGGTCAGCAAGTTGTTGGGCAAAGCTGACATCTAACTGGCTACGAACATGGGAAATAATCTCCAAAACTTTCTCGTCGTCGTTTCGGAGCTCATAAAGTTTGTCAAACGGGCTTTCAGACGATGGAGAGATAACATATTCAAGATCTGGCTCCATTGTTATGGGCGATCTCCGTCCACGTGCACCCATAGACACACGTTTAAACCAAATTTGAGCCTCCATCCAGTCATTAGCTTCCTCAGAAGCCCAATAGTTCTCAGCATTTTTGAATTCGCCAAATCCTTCACAAGTTGCAGCAATATTCTTTGCCGCAAAATATTTCTCGCAAGCTTCAACTCTGCCCTGCAGAGTCGTCACCTGACCCCCATTATGCTTCCGGAATATCATCTTCTCGCTCCCAAATTGACGTTTGGATTTTCTTTCCAGTGAGATCGGTAAAGCCACAAACAATCCATTTATGGGCAAGTTCAAACCAATTCCATATTGCATCCAACGACTTATCTGCTCCAAGTCCACGAGCTGAAATCTCAAGGATGAACACTGGACGATTGTCAATTCTCCGAGACGCTTGCTCAAGTTTTACATGGAGTTGCCCCCTGTCTTCAGGTAAAGCGAACGATGCTTGCCACCCCAAATGACGAGGATCAGGAAGAAAACGCTTCTTGTCCGAGTGCCAGTCAAGATCTGGTAGCACATCGTGAATGTCAGCAACTGACTCCCATCCCTCTCCCTTCAGGATATGATTAATATATGTTAACTCACACTCAGTGGGATTGAGCGATCCTAGGTCTTCCTCTCCGAGGAATTCTTTAAATATATCGAAGTTGGTTTTGAAGGCATTTATGACCATTCGATAGTGCGGATAGAGTTCCTCCTGGTGTATCTTTCGCCAATTATATAGAAATCTATTGTTCTGTAGTTGTATGAGTCCATTCTTCTTTTTGTTAACAAACCAAAGTCTTGGTAGAGGCAATTCAAACTCAATAGCCTGGTCAGATGGTTCAGGGGGAAATCCCAAGGGAGTGGCATGCTGGCAGGTAGGATAGTCATCGCGCAGTTTCTGCCAAAACAACCCTAAGTGAGGTGCTTTGAAGTGCTCAATCCTTTTAAAGACGATGCCACACACAACCTCTATGACAGGGGGCTTTTTATAGCTTGGAAGACTTTCTGTTTGACTTTTTTCCATCATCATATTGATATTTCAAATGTTTTAGGGTGATGGTTTAAGCTCTAATTATTTAATAATATCATAGAATTGTAGGAAAAACAATAGGTTAGGAAAATTCACGGCTTTTTAGTTATTGCTCGATTGGGCTCACTCCCACCTCTAGTGGATTTTAATACCAATTCTTCTTTTGTCAAAGGTTATTTTGCTGATAAGAAATCACTTTTTCATGGAAGCAGTATAGAGTAAATAAATTTCGTGTGTCAAGGATGCAAGTTCCTGTTCATTAAATCGGGCATCCCCAACTGGTCAAGATGTTTATGGGTCTGTTTTTGGATCTGTCAGCATCCCGAGATAAAGTATAGCTTGCCATAGTTGAAAGCCGCCATGGGCAGAATTTTATTAAAGAATGCATATAAAACCTGGAGTTTGCCTGAATTCCAGTATTCTACCAGTATTGTTTATAATTTGGCAAGGATCAGAAATTCACCATATTGCCAATAGTCTAAATCCACAATCCACAAAATTTTATTGAAGACTTCATTCATTAATCATAACATTACCCACTTTTTGAGGCCACAAACCCTCACCTCTCTATATGAGAAATGGGGTTTTGATATTCAATTTTATCGCACCCTTGATTAAGGATTATTTTGAGAAGAACGCATTTTTACACGATATGAGTATAGGTTAGGAAGGTATGAAGGTCAAGGGGTAGGCAATCAGGTTTAATATTAGTTTTTCAAATGGAATTATGAAAATGTTAAGAAAGGCTAACTCGTAGCCGAGGTAAAAAGATTTTAAATCCAGTGGCTTATGGTTGCTGAATCTGAGTGTTTTGTCATTCTAGGATGGATAAAACAGAGTGTCCAGATAAGGTAGGTGGGAAACCTAATTGGAACTTGGAAATCTCAATGTTTGGGAACCTGTTAATTTATGATAGAGATGACCTGACCAGTGTTTCAATAATTCATTAGTGCTAAGCGAGGGGGAGATTGTGGATGCAGAACTGATCGAGGATAAGGAATATGCCTAAATGGGTAAAAAACAGGCAGATCGGGTGAAAACCTTGTTGGGGAGACTTGATTCTATGAGGCGCAGCAAAGGGCGGGGATATAATGTCAGCGAGGAAATAAGGCACACGTCCAACATATTTGTTGGATGTGTTGAAAATACCTTTGCAAATCTGCCTAATCCTCCGGAATGGTTATCATTTTACAATAACGACCTTCCCTTACTCATGGACTTTTGCGAAGAGGTCCAGGAAATATCGATCCAATATCATCCCTGAATAGATCCCAGACCCGCGCCTTAGAAAAACTCAAAGCAGCATCTAAACAAGAATTT
>JAUWZC010000257.1 GCA_030615565.1 Desulfobacteraceae bacterium
ATTTCATCTGCCCCCTCTTCATAATAGAATCTTGCCATTTGTACAGGGTCACCAATATCTATATTCTCTTTGAACTTGATACCCTTGGTTGTTTTTCCGTCTCTTACATCGAGACATGGTATAATTCTTTTGCTCAGCATAGTCATTCATCTATATACATGAAGTAATTTTTGAAGTATCATACTCATCTAATGAAAGCCCTTTAAAAAAGATAATTATAGTGTTTATTAGAAAGTTTTGTTTAAAAAAGGTCTGGTTATTAGAGAGAGGTGCAACTCGGTCATTCTTGATTATATAGGTGTATACCTTTGGGCCATAGGATACCTTCTTCCATAACCAAAGGACTTTGTGGTTACCGTTAAGCCTGGAGGGGCCTGATGTCTCTTATATTCATTTCTATCAACCCGGCTGATGATATCCCTGACGATTGATGGTTCAAAGCCCAGCTCTATAATCTCTTCTGCTGCTTTATTATCTTCTACATACGCCTTAAGTATACCATCCAGAACCTCATATGGGGGCAAGTCATCCTGGTCTAATTGGTCAGGCTTGAGCTCAGCCGATGGGGGTTTTTGAATAATTCTTTCAGGAATCATCTCTTTCTTTTTATTTATCAGATGAGCAATTCGGTACACTAGAGTCTTTGGTACATCTGAGATAACGGCCAGTCCACCGCTCATATCTCCGTACAGGGTACAATAACCTACCGCCAATTCCGATTTATTACCTGTTGAAAGAAGCAGGTAACCAAACTTGTTGCTCAGGGCCATGAGGGCGGTTCCCCGGATCCTAGCCTGGATATTTTGCCCTGTGACTTCTGTTGCTACATCTTTAAAGAGGGGGGATAAGTCTTGAAGAAATTTTTTAAATATCCCTTTAATGGGCACATGAAGAAGCTTAATGCCCAAATTAGCTGCTAATTCTTTAGTATCTTCAAAATTTTCTTTAAGGGTATATTGAGAAGGCATAAAGATTGCTGCAACATTTTCTTTTCCAAGTGCCTGTATTGCAATACTGAGTGTAAGGGCTGAATCAATGCCGCCGCTCAATCCAATCAGTGCCTTAGAAAATCCACATTTTCGAACATAATCTCTGGTACCCATGATTAGGGCATTAAGGATGGACTCAGTGTCCGTTCCAGAAATTGGATGGAGGTCGCCTTTTTCCCTATGAGTGTCAAAGGTAACTATGTCCTCTTCAAAGTCTCGAGCCCTCGCTGCTATCTTGCCTTTAGAGTTAAAGGCGAGACTTATGCCATCAAAAAGCACGCTGTCATTGCCACCAACTTGATTGACATAGAGGAGTGGAACATTATATTTTTTTGCGATACCTCCAAACATATCCCACTTAAATTCTCTTTTGCCTACCTGATAAGGAGATGCCGAGATATTGATGATGAGATCAACCCCTTCTTTAATCATCCTTTCTACCGGATCAACCGGGTAAAGCCGCCTTGAGAAGAAACCTTTGTCATTCCAGATATCCTCACAGATAGTAAGCCCTAGCCGGCAGTCCTTATAGACAAAAGATGAACATTCTTTTCCGGGTTCAAAATACCTCCTCTCATCAAATACGTCATAAGCAGGAAGAAGTCTCTTGTGCGCCTGATAGAGGATTTTCCCTTCATCAAAAAGTACAGCCGAGTTGTAGAGAGGGTTACCCTCTTTTTTTGGGGTTTTATCCACAAACCCGCATATCACACCAATCCTCTTTATAGACGTAACTAATTTTTGTAGATGCACCAGATTAGCTTCAATAAAGTCCTTCTTTTCTAGAAGATCCCTTGGCGGATAGCCAGAGATAACGAGTTCTGAAAAGACGATGAGATCACAGGAAAGGCCTATAGCCTTTTCTGTTGCAGCTATTATCTTTTCTGTGTTGTATGTAAAATCCCCGATGATTGGATTAATTTGTGTTAAGGCTATTCTCATGTTTTATTCTTATAAGGCTATTGGCAGATTTCCATCCCAGCACTTGATACATAAATCCTCTTTTGGTATCTTCAATGCCTCAACAAAGGCCTCTAGGCTATTGTAGCATACGGAATCGGCACCGATCTTTTCAGAAACCCAGACCTCCAGGGCCTTAAGTTTATCCATTGTGGTGATATTTCCATCTGAGAGATATTCCCTGGCTAAAAGCTCTCCATAGGTTCTGGTTGATATGCCAAGATCGCAAGGGTACATCAATGGTGGACAGGCGATCCTTACATGAACCTCATTAGCCCCGGCATTCTTCAAATCTCTCACCTTGTCCCTGATCTGGGTACCCCGCACAATGGAGTCATCACAAAGGACAATTTTTTTATCCCTAACTGCATATTCCAGGACAGAGAGCTTCTTCTCAGCCATCCTATCCCGATCTTCCTGGGTTAACTGGGTATAGCTTCTATCAGCATACCTGTTATACAGAAAGACCTCCTGGTAGGGTAATCCGGATACCATGTGATATCCCAGGGCATGTCCGATTCCTGACATTGGCACCGGTGCCACAAGATCAGCCTGAATGCCGCCTTCTTCAATATCTCTTTCGGCCAGGCTCTTTCCAAGGTTGTTTCTGGCCTCTTGAACATAGAGCCCATCAATCTTACTATCCATGCTGGCGGTGTATGCCCATTCAAAGGCACAGTGAGCCCTCCCCGGGCTTTTTAATTGCTTCCTTGTCTCGAATCCCTTTTTAGTGATAAAAACTATCTCCCCTGGCCTAACGTCTCTAAGGCGATTAAAATCTAAGTTCTGAACAGCTCTCGACTCAGAGCTGACAAGATAGGTTCCAGATCCCTCTCCCAGCATGAGAGGCCTAAACCCATAAATATCTCTGGCGGCATATATCCCATCTTGGGTTAAAACAACAAGTGAGTAGGAACCTTTTATCTTTTCAGCAAGCATAGAAATCCCTGTAACTACATTCTTCTCTTGCATAATGAGCTTGGACATGATTTCAATATCCAGCCCATGATAAAAGGCCTCTCCCCTATCCTTCATCTCTTCTAAAAGGGCCTCGCTATTTATAATATTACCGCTAAAGGCAACCGCTATCTCACCT
>JAUWZC010000241.1 GCA_030615565.1 Desulfobacteraceae bacterium
TATCATCAGAGGTATGAGAGGGGTGTGACTGTAACCCCGTTGGAAATAATAGGAAAAACAAAAAGAAGGGGAACAAGTATCCATTTCAGGCCTGATGAGAAGATATTTGATAGTATAGATTATAGTTTTGATATAATTTGCCAAAGGATGAGAGAATTAGCATTTCTTAATACAGGCTTAAAGATAGATATTTACGATGATAGGATAGAGGGTGAAAAAAAGTTTTTTTACAAAGGGGGTATAGTCTCTTTTGTGGAGTATTTAAATAGAAATCAGGACGTTATACATCCCAAACCTATATATATAAATGGAGAGAGAAATGGTGTTAATATCGAAATAGCATTTCAATACAGCCGCTCTTATATACAGAAAATATTTTCATTTGCCAATAATATAAATACAAAAGAAGGGGGTAGCCATCTGATTGGGTTTAAGGCAGCCTTAACAAGAAGCATAAACTCTTATCTGCAAGGGAGTCAGCAAAGTAAAAATATAAGACTAACAGGAGATGATGCACGGGAAGGAATTACAGCGATTATAAATGTTAAATTAAGGGACGCACAATTCGAGGGTCAAACCAAAGGTAGACTTGGAAATAGTGAAGTAAAGGGTTTGGTTGAAAACCTAGTAAACGAAAAACTCACCATTATATTTGAGGAACATCCATCTATAATAAAAAACATTTTAAATAAGGTTATTGAGGCGGCAACAGCAAGAGAAGCCGCACAAAAAGCAAGAGAGTTGACCAGGAGAAAGGGGGTTTTATCTGATAGTTTTTTACCAGGAAAACTTGCTGACTGCCAAGAAAGGGAGCCTGAGAGGGCCGAAGTGTTTTTAGTGGAAGGAGATTCGGCTGGTGGATCTGCTAAACAAGGTAGGGATAGAAGGTTTCAGGCTATCTTGCCCCTTAAAGGGAAGATCCTTAATATTGAGAAGGCTCGTTTTGATAAGATGCTTTCAAGCACAGAGATAAGAACTATAATTTCTGCCTTGGGGGCTGGTATAGGCCAAGAGGAATATAATCTTTCAAAGCTGCGCTATAATAAGGTAATTATTATGACAGACGCAGACGTTGATGGATCTCATATAAGAACCCTTCTTTTAACCTTTTTTTATAGACAAATGCCGGATCTGGTGGAAGAGGGCCATTTATATGTTGCAAAACCCCCTCTTTATAGAATGAAAGATGGAAAATCAGAGATATTTGTTCATAATGAAGACAGTTATAATTCTTATCTAATCGATAGAATTTCAGAAAAGGAAATAGTTTGGGTAGATGGAAAGAAAAAAATTTCTGGCAAGAGACTCGGGTCCCTTTTGCATATATTAATTGATTATCTTGAAAAGATCAATGGCCTAACAAGAAAGGGTTACAGTAGCAGGTTTTTAAATCTCACATGTGAAAAAGAGGTTAATAAAAACCATTTAAAAAATAAAGACTTGGTTATCTCTCTATCTAAAGAATTAGAGAGAGATGACTTTATTACCGAGGAAATGATCTTTGATGAGGAACATAACCGCTACGAATTACTATTAAGGGATCAAAAGAATAACAGATCGGCCTTTAAATTTAATTGGGAGCTTTTAACCTCACCAGAATTTCAAAAACTATTAAAACTCAAAAAAGAACTCAAAGATCTGGACAGACCCTTCTTTTTGGTTGGTGATGAAAAGAGCCAAACAAAGATAGAATCAAAGGAAAAACTTGTTGAATATCTGGTGGATAAAGCAAAGAAGGGGATCGTGATCCAGAGATATAAGGGTTTAGGTGAGATGAATCCTCAACAACTATGGCAGACAACAATGGATCCGGAAAGAAGGAGTTTGGTGAGGGTGACAGTTGAAGATGCCATAGCCGCCGATGAGATCTTTACCCTGCTTATGGGCGATAAGGTTGAACCTCGAAGAGAGTTTATTCAACATAATGCCCTAGAGGTAAAAGAATTAGATATTTAGATAATTTTGCTTTTTCATTCAGTACCCACCGGACATGTCCGCCGTAAATAGGCGGATTACCTTTTATATGCATGATATTATATCTACCTACTGCGCAAACCCTCCCATATATAATTACTTCATGCCCACTTAGTTTAGTGAGTTTTTTATGCGTAATTTTGGTTAAATTATTAAGGAGAGAAGATGAATCCTTTAAATGGCAGAGAGTTAAATACTGTTACTATAGAAAAAGAGATGAAAAGATCTTATCTGGAATATGCCATGAGTGTAATTGTTGGCAGGGCATTGCCAGATATCCGTGATGGACTTAAACCTGTTCATAGAAGAATTCTTTTCGCCATGGAACAGTTAAAAAATTATCATAACAGACCATACAAAAAATCTGCCAGGGTGGTGGGTGACGTCATTGGTAAGTATCATCCCCACGGTGATGCAGCCGTTTATGATACTATTGTAAGGATGGCCCAACCTTTTTCCATGAGGTATCCATTGATAGACGGACAAGGCAATTTCGGTTCAGTAGACGGTGACCCACCAGCGGCTATGAGATATACAGAGATAAGAATGCACGACATAGCTGAACAGTTTTTAGCAGATGTGGAAAAAGAAACAGTTGACTTTGTGCTCAATTATGATGGTTCCATGCCAGAACCCGTAATACTGCCTACAAACATACCCAACTTACTCATTAGTGGCTCATCAGGCATAGCAGTAGGAATGGCTACGAACATACCACCACATAATCTCAGCGAAGTGGCTGATATTATTATGCACACCATAGATAACCCAGAAATAAGTTTAAAAGAACTTATGATTGATTTGCCTGGTCCAGACTTTCCAACAGCCGGTTTTATTTATGGAGAGCAGGGGATTCAAGAGGCTTATTCCACCGGAAGAGGAATTATAAAGGTCAGGGCTCGTGCATTTGTGGAGAAGGCAGGAGAGAACAAAGAGCGGATAATCATCACCGAAATACCTTACCAGGTTAACAAAGCAAACTTACTCAAGAGCATTGGAGAGTTAGTAAAAAATAAAAAGATAGATGGAATAAGCGATATACGGGATGAGTCAGACCGTGATGGGTTAAGGGTAGCAATCGATATTAAAAGGGATGCTATGGCAGCGGTGATCCTAAATCGTCTCTATAAGTTTACACAGATGGAGGTGTCTTTTGGGATTATTATGCTGGCCATTGTAAATGGAAGACCAGAGATTTTAAGCCTAAAACAGATAATCCAGCACTTTATTAATCATAGAAAGGAAATAATTGTTCGTCGGATATCCTTTGAATTAAAGAAGGCTGAAGCAAGGGCCCACATTTTAGAAGGGCTGAAGGTGGCATTGGAACACCTTGATAGGGTAGTTGAGTTGATTCGCTCTTCTCCTTCCCCAACGGAAGCCAAGGTGAAGCTGATGGAGAGATTTCAACTTTCGGATATCCAGGCCCAGGCCATTCTGGATATGACCTTAAAGAGGTTAACGGGCATGGAAAGGGACAAGATAAAT
>JAUWZC010000270.1 GCA_030615565.1 Desulfobacteraceae bacterium
TTTTTATTTTATCCCTCCGAGGCTGAAAAAATAAAATTGTTTCCTGATTTCATTCGAACAAGAATGAAGGGATAAAACGTACACTAAATATATTTAGAATCAAGTAATAGTTCTTTGATTTACATAAACATATTTCTTCATTTTCCAATCAGGGAAGAAGTAATTTCAAACTTGGAAGAAACAGGATTTATGTTAATTGAGGGAATATTGCGTTCTGAATTGTGTGAAGAGTCAGAAGGAGGAGATGTTAAATGAAGTCTAGGTGGAGTTTAACGTTGTTGTTGGTGTTGATGGTAGGGTTGGTTCTCTCTTTCGGGTCGTCTTGGTCCGCCCTAGAGGGGGCCGAGCAGTTTTATGAGGTCCTGGCCCGCCACTATGCGCCGATCATCCGACAAGGCGCCGCGTCCGAGCAGGACTACATTACTGCCCTTGACTTCGATGGTGATTGGATCAGCAACAACAACTGGGAGAATCAGCCTACAGGCGATCTGTCGGCGTACGTTTACTACTCGGTTATCGAATCGAAAACCCATTGGTTTCTTTTCTACTCCCTGTACCATCCCAGGGACTATACCTACGAGGACTGTGCCACCAGCGGAGGGTGCCACGAAAACGATCTGGAATCTATTCAACTAACAGTGGAGAAGGACGGCACACCCTTTGGTAAGCCGAAGACTCTTGAAACCCTGGCTCACGATTCCATCTACCTGTACACCTTTGAGGATTCAGTAGGTAGCGGTTTTCTTAGAGTCGCAGGGACGGCTGACTTAGAAGATGGCCATCCCGTGATCTACGTGGAGGCCCTAGGCCACGGGATCTATGGTCACAAAGGGGCAAGTTCTTCTATTTACTACTTTCCCCGACTTTTGGGTGGAGGCACGGTGACCTACCGGGTGGGAGAACAGGCTGAGGTACCCGAGAGCACGAAAGATGAGAACATCTCGTATAAGTTGATTCCTATCTACACCACACTATGGCCACGCCGGGATAGCATTGGTGATGGTAAGACATTTGATAGGCCCTTCGAATACCGGGGTCAAGTGCTGTCGGCGTCCATCGATGGTGACACTTTCACCAAAGACAGTGCGAACACGCCGTGGGGATACTGGCAGGCGAGGGGAGCCACACTTTCCCGGGGCGATTGGTTCCTTGATCCGGCTAGAGCAGTGAGTTTCCATGCCAGCTTTGAAGGTGATTTCTCGTTGGAATATCTTTACAATCCGTACCTTAGGGACCTTCAACGCCAATAAACCTGTGTCAGACGTTGTTCCTACTCCGAAATAAAAGGTAAATAAAATGCTTGGAATAGAATATGATTTTATTTATGGTTCTCTTTAGAAAGATATATACACTTTACTGTGGATACAAACAAGACAGGCGAAATACGGACTTCTGCGTATAAAATAACTGACTATGTAAATCTATTTAAGCTTAAAAAGAGGATAACCTATTATGGTGAAAGAAGAGCAAATGAATAACCCCTACGATATATGCAGTTGGCGACCGGTTTCCAAGTGCAAGGATTGCACCATTGCTGGTCATCTGAAGTGTCGTTATAACCCAGGAGACCTACTTCATTTTATAGGCCTGTTCCTTTCCTTTTTGGTTCCAGCTGTTATTGGAATGATATTGAGTGGCTATGGTTGGTATCTTTTGGGTTGGCGATAATGTTTTTTGGATTTTGGGAGATTCGTATCCTTTGTAGTCATTGCCCTTATTATGCTGAAAGGGGATCAACTCTGCATTGTATCGCCAATTATGGTTGCCCCAAATTTTGGAAATACCATCCAGAACCGATTAGCAAGTTAGAGAAAATTCAGCTTATAATCGGCTTTATTATAATGTGCGGTTATCCTTTTCCATTTTTGATTCTCGGTGAACAATTCATTTTGACTCTTCTTACTTTATGGGGAGGAATAATGTTTTGGTGGACTTTGCAAAAATACACCTGTTCTAAATGCATCAACTTTTCTTGTCTTTTAAATCGAGTACCCAAAGAGGTTGTCGATGAGTATCTCAAACGCAATCCTATAATGAGAAAAGCATGGAAAGAAAATGGTTGGCAAATAGGAGGAACAACAAAAACATTTGACATTCATCTCTAAAAGAGAATAAATAATTCTTATTAGAAATTATTTAAATATCAAGGGAGAGACTATTAATGAAAAAATTGTTTGATATAACAAAGATTAATCAGATGGAACTGAAAAATAGATTTGTCCGCAGTGCAACCTGGGAAGGATTAGCAAATTCTGATGGTTCATGCAGTGTGAAACTTGTTAACTTAATGTTAGAACTGGTAAAAGGTCAGGTAGGGCTGATTATCACCAGTCATGCATATATTAATCAAAAAGGACAGGCAGGAATAAGACAATTAGGTATCTATAGTGACCAGTTTATTTCTAGCTATATTGAAATGGTTAAAAAGGTCCATAGAGAAGGCAGTAAGATTATTATGCAAATTGCCCATGCAGGATGTCGATCTGCGATTCAATTAATCAAAAGTCAACCTCTTGGGCCTTCTTCTATAGAGATTAAAGATTGTGGAAGGTGTAGAGAAATGACTAAAAATGAAATCTTTCAAACCATCGAAGATTTCCAAAAGGCTGCAGTAAGGGCAAAAAAGGCAGGTTTTGATGGGATTCAGATTCATGCGGCTCATGGATATCTGCTTAGTCAGTTCCTTTCTCCATTTTTTAATAAAAGAAAGGATGAATATGGAGGAAGTATTGAAAATCGGGCTTGCCTTATTTTGGAAATTCTTCGCGCCATTAGGTCTGAATTAGGTAAGCAATTTACGGTCTTAATCAAGTTAAATTCTGATGACTTCATAGAGGGTGGCTTTACCCAATCCGAAATGATACAGGTATCAACAATGCTTGAATCAGCAGGTATTGATGCCATTGAATTAAGTGGCGGAACAAGCCTT
>JAUWZC010000337.1 GCA_030615565.1 Desulfobacteraceae bacterium
CCCAAGGAAGAAATAACGAATATTGCAGCTTTTTTGAATGATATATTAGAAGCTCAGGAAAAGGGGAAGAATCCTTGGGAGCCCTGGCAGGAGAGGTTACCTTCCTCTTATTTTGAAAAGAGATGGGGCGCTGCCTGGCAGAATACCGACAGGGAGTTTTGGGAGAGATTTAGGGCCAGCATTAGAGCTAGGCAAACTCGATCCAAGAAAACTGATTAGTTGATAACAATTCAGCTCTTTGAAAGTAACTGGTCATGGCATAGTCAGGTAATAAGCCCTTTTCTTCAGTTCCAAGGCTCCCGGCCTGGTCTTTTCAGCAACTTATCTACAGGGGAGTTTTGCCCCCTCCACATTGCCCACCAATGGTGGGCCTGCGGTTTCCCCCATAGATAAGTCATGAAAAGACAGTGGCCTTCCACCAGTCACTTCAGAAAAGGCTCATTACCTTTTGTCAAGTATAAAGATTTGGCCTCAAGAAGATGCCAGGAATACTTAATTTTCAAAGAGTTAAAGTGTTAAAAAACTGGAAACTTGAAACCTGCCCCTTAGCCTTTATCTATTATCTCTTTAAAAGACCTTCTCTCTCATTAGTCCTTTTTTCAAGCTTTAAAAGTAGGTCACGTACCTCATCCAGCATTGTGGAGTCGAGCTCCATATTCTTTTCTGATATTTTTGATACTAATGAGTCCAGAAGATCTACCTCTTCCTTTAAAGATTGATCAAATTCAAATAAATTTGATAGGGCCTTTTCATCTGCCAGGTAAGAGTCAAAGACCCCGGCATATCCCCTGGAGGCAAAGGTAATAGTTCGAGATACCTTATCCATCTGCCTTGATATGTCATCTAAGTCTTTAAGAAAGGATAATGACCCTTTGCGAGAGATATCTGTCTTCAGCCTTTCAATAATATCCATATAATATGCTAATTTAGTGCTGATATGATCTCTTAGTTTTTTATCGCTATCCCTGATAGATTCCTTATCTTGGTAAGAGCCGATTCCTGGCAAGATCCCGGCTGCCTTTTTTAAGACCTTACTAACACTCTCCTTTGTTCCCATAATAACTCCTTTACATCTGATCCTTGTGCGAAAATTCTCTCGCCCGCTCTCCCGATAGATCGGAATCGCTTGAGTTCACAGACCCGCCCGCCTCGCCTGAGCGATAGCTATGGCGGGCAGGGATCCCAGAGATGATGTTTGAATTAATAATCCTTGTAATACCATCCTTCAGCATAGCCTCGTTGAAATTTATCAATAAACCAAGCGGTTTCTTTGATAGACGTAAATAGGTCAAAAGCTGCTTTTTATGGACATCCTGCACTTTCTCCACTGACTTTAACTCAACAATAATCATATTATCAACCAATAGATCCAGACGAAATCCTTCTTCATGCACTTTCTGCCCTTGATAAAAAATAGGGAGAGGTACCTCAGATTGAACCTTTTTGTCCATATTCCTCAATTCAATAACCATGCAGGATTGGTAGACAGACTCTAATAACCCTGGCCCCAGTTCCTTATGTACATTGATAGCAGCCTTGATGATCTGAGATGAGAGTTGATTTAGTTCCATAGAAATCTCCTGCTACAGCAGGATGGCACATTGATCTGAATTTCCCTTCCTGCCCTGCTAAATGCGTAGCATATTTAACCTGGGTCAGGAATT
>JAUWZC010000127.1 GCA_030615565.1 Desulfobacteraceae bacterium
AAGGCCAGGAAGGGAAGAAATCCACAGACAGGGCAAGAAATGACTATAAAGGCGAAGAAGGTCGCCAAGTTTGTACCCGGGAAGGCTTTAAAGGATGCTGTAAGTTAATTACCATTCAAGTGGGTTGTATAAAAACCCCCACTGGGAGTAACTTGATCCTAGCGGGGGCTTTTTTAATGAATGATCAAGGATATTAAATATTAGCATGATGGGTGTGATAGGGCCTACAGAGGGCAGTTAAGCCTTGAGTTGAATGCAACAAGAGTGTATTTACCAAAACCTTGGATTCAAGGGGATATGATCTGGCGGATGTTTTTAATTACCTCGTATAAATTCAAAAAAGGGAAAGCATAAAGGAGATTATTTCAAGGCAATGGTTGGAGAGATACCCAATAATCAAGAGCTTCCTTTAGTAGCGGCCATCTTTACCTCAATTCTGTGTATTGGTTTTGGAGCCAATGCCGTAGCTATCAAGATCAGCCTCTATGGGTTGGGGGCATTTACAACAGCGGGACTTCGTTTCAGCATAGCCACATTAGCAATTCTTCTTTGGGCCAGAACTACCCGGCGATCCTTTATTATCAAGAAAGGGCAGGCACATCAACTTTTGATTATCTCAATACTTTTTACTGTACAATTAGGCTTGCTCTATCTTGGGCTCAACAAAACCAATGCCTCCCGAGGAACCCTGTTGATTAATCTTCAACCTTTTTTTGTTCTTTTTCTGGCCCACTGTTTCATCCCAGGAGACCAAATTACAAAAAGGAAGATTTTGGGACTTTTCATGGGGTTTACAGGGATGGCCATGGTCTTTCTGGGGAGAAAAGGGATAACAACGGATATTCAAACTGGGGATTTTATGATACTCATAACTGCTTTTATGTGGGCCTGCAACACGGTTTATACGAAGAAAATCATAAACGCATTTGACCCTTTTCAAATTGTGCTCTACCCCATGATATTCTCGGTCCCCTTCTTTTTTCTCGCAGGCCTTTTGTGGGATGGCACAATGATAGAGCATGTGAACGTAAAAATCCTTAGTTCCCTCTTGTACCAGAGTCTTGTGATTGCCTCTTTTGGTTTTGTTGCATGGTATAGTATGCTCCAAAAATATGGAGCTGTTTCACTACATTCTTTTCTTTTCATCATGCCCATATCTGGGGTTTTGCTGGGTGGGCTGGTTCTTGGAGAACCTATCACCTTCAATATTCTGCTGGCGTTAGTATTGATTGTGTCTGGAATATTGGTGGTAAACCTAAAGACCATAAAATACACACCCTTATTCCCTCCAAGAGGTGTTTAGACAGGGCCAAGATCGATCTTCCAGATTAATACTCTCCTAATATACATAAACGCTTGAAATAATGAAGGCGTGAAAATATCTTACCCCCGCAGGAAAGTCTCTTATGACAGTCACCAATGAGAAAGGTGTCAGATCTGCTCTTGATTCATAGTTTTTAAAGAGAATTTGCGGCTCAAATCTTTATTCCTGCCACAATCACCTCCTCATCAAACAATTTAGGCCAAACCTCGACCAAACCTCGATCTATTGACAATCACCCTAAAAACTGATTCTAATAAACCAATGCACTTGGGAATTCTGTAAAACTTAGAATATATTGGGCTATAAAAAAGCTTTGCTGCATAAAAATTTGCAATCAATAAGGTTGCACCCCACTCCAAATTTTGATAAGGTATTTCTGTGATGAGCAAGATAACCACAGCTAATTTACTTGAATTGAGCGTTTCCGAAAGGATTCAGCTTGTAGAGGACCTCTGGGACAGCGTTGTTGCTGTGCCTGAATCAGTTCAATTGACGAAGGCACAGAAGCAAGAGCTGGATCGACGTCTTGATGCATACCACCAAAATCCTGATGCTGGGTCGCCCTGGGAATTGGTAAGAGAAAGAATACGGAACAGGGCATGAAAAAGGCCCTTATTATCCGTCCAGATGCTGAGCTTGATCTGGCGGAGGCGTTTGGTTGGTATGAAGCACGAGTTCCAGGTTTGGGCTCTGATTTCCTCCTGAGCATAGATGCCGCTCTGTCATCCATCCAACGAACCCCTAAGTTGTATCCTATTTTATATAAGAATGTCCGGAGAGGCCTGGTTCGCCGTTTCCCCTACGGGATATTTTATGTGGTCGAGGAGGACAGGATTGTGGTCCTTGGAATACTGCATGCTCGGAGAGATCCCAAGACCTGGCAGGATAGAGCTTGATGGAATTTCTATATATCACCTTATAGGTTATATCTTTCAAAACTTGGGCTTAATCTCAAATCTTGATAAATCATTTCCTCACCAATAAAATTACGAAAAGGGGACATCCAATATTCCTACTTCCCGCTATAAGACAATTTCTTCCGTTTCTGATCGCATTTCTTGTAATTTTTTTGACTTACCGGTTTGTGCCGGTCAAGAAGCCAACAACCGTCTCAAGCCTGATAGGGCTGTATGGTGTGCCCTGGCAATTATACTTCTTCAAATGTTGTTTTCCAGATTCTTTGGTGTCACGGATCATGATTGGTGTGCATTTCTCTTCACAGCAGCTACTTTTACAAAAAACAGGGCTGAACCAAAATCGGTACATCTAATCTGAGATCAGGATTTGAATCATGGAATTTTTCCTCTACATGAGGCGAGCATATCCACATTTTAGAAAAACTTTACCCCTTTGAATTATCTATTAAGCTTTATTTATCATTGATTTGTTGCTTTTCAATGCTTGAGACCGCCAGTGTTCATGTAATTTTTCTATTTGCTCAGACTGGAGATCATTGCCTCTATAATCACATCTATCTCAGAGCCCGCGTAACCGCTTGATAGCGCAAGGATTTTAACCTATTGACTTGTGAGATATTTTGATGTAAAATTACCATCGATTGATGTATTATTACCATCAAATAGGTCTAAAAGATGCTCCAGAAACTATTTTCATCCAGGGTCAGAGTCGAGATCCTCAGCACCTTTCTCATGAATCCCGAAAGAGAATTGTACCTGAGAGAGGTAGAACGACTAACAGGTGAGGATTATAAAAATGTTAGTATGGAACTACGAAATCTTAGAGAGATCGGCCTTTTATCGAGTCGAAATGAGGGTAATCTCAAGTACTTCAGTCTCAATAAGGAATTCGTGATATACGAAGAGCTAAAGTCAATCTTCATGAAAACGAAAGGTGCAGTTGGAATTCTTAGAGAAGCAGTATCAACGAAAGGGGATATAGACTATGCCTTCATATATGGTTCCTTTGCAACAGGAGAAGAAAGGGCAAAAAGTGACATAGACGTGATGGTAATCGGGGGGATTTCCCTTGAAGAGGTATTAGCCTTAATCAGAGGACCAGAGGAGAAACTCTCTCGGGAAATAAACGTATCGCTGTATGACCTTCAAGAAATAAGGAAGCGTGTGAAAGGTCGCGACCCTTTTATCATGGAAGTGTTAGAAGGATCCAAAAGAATGCTTGTCGGTGATGAGGATGAGTTACGAAGAGTTATTGAATAAGGGACTGATAAACGTTTCAAGGCCTCTCCGTCTCAGGTAAAAAATAGAATTGAGCTTGCAAAAAGGGACATAAAGGCAGCAAGGTTAATGATGGCCAATGATAGGGATTGGGCATTTAGCATGGCCTATTCCGAATTTTTGTCTGAATTTTTAATAGCTCTGTGGTAGGCAGGCAAGTTTATCTTGAAGGCTGTTCCCTTGCCTTTCTCGCTTTTCAAGGAGAAGGAACTGCCTTTATGCTCTTCGATAATCCTCTTTGAGACAGATAGACCCAGACCTGTTCCATGCTTTTTAGTCGTAAAAAAAGGAGAAAAGACCTTCTCCTTGTCCTGTTCTGCAATCCCGCAACCCTCGTCAGCCACAGTGATTTCTACCTGATCGCCGGATAACCTGGTCTGGACCCAGAGATTTCCTCCATTTTCCATAGCCTCTATGGAATTCTTCACTAGATTTAAAAACACCTGTTTTAGCCTGCTCTTGTCTCCCTCCACAAAGGGAGCTTTATTGTCTATGTTTAGCTCAGTTTGGATATTCTTCTCCTCACAATCTTCTTTTACCAGGGAAAAGATTTCCTGCAAAAGCCCCCTTATATTCACCTTTTTAGATGCGATGGCTTTTGGCAGATGAAATTCCCTGAGATCTGTTAACAGGTTTTCCAGTCGCTTGACCTCGTCAGTGATGACGTTCAGCTTTTTGAGGTGTTTCTCATTACTAATAGCTCGGATCAACTGTTGGGCAAAACCACCGATCATCATGAGTGGATTCTTGATTTCATGGGTGATCTCTGCAGCAAGCTGACCGAGAGCAGATAACCGTTCTGATCGCATGATTTGTTCCTGGAGTGCCCGGGTTTTAGTCAAATCCCTGACAATCCCGGTAAAGAAAAGCCTTTCATTCACCTCCGTAACAGAAAATGAAATGGATGCAGGAAAGGTATCGCCATTTTTTCGGATAGCAAGTATCTCCGATTCGTGTCCAATGCGTCCAGGAATTCTGGTCTTTATATAGCGGGTTACAGCCTTGCGGTGGTTTTTGCTACAGGCGGGGGACATGATGACATTAAGATCACGGCCAATGACATCTCTCCGATTGTAGCCAAAGATTTTTTCTGCGGCCTTATTAAAAAATAAGACCTTATGATTTTCGTCTATGGTGACAAAGGCCTCATTGGTATTTTCAATCGCATGCTTCAGGATCACCAGACCCTGGTTTTCATCCTCAAGAATACCTTTGTTGGCCATGGTCAAATTTACCTCAGACAATCACAGTCTTCTTTATGATACGGACAGCTTCTTCAGGAGTGTCCACGAGGCTCAAGAGGTCAAGGTCTGATTCTGATATAGACCTCTCTTTTATCAAGGTTGTCTTTATCCAGTCAAACAGGCCTTTCCAGTATCTGGAATCTATGAGAATAACAGGAAAGGACTTTATCCTTTTGGTCTGAATCAGGGTGAGGGCTTCAAAAAGTTCGTCGAGGGTCCCAAAGCCTCCAGGCATAATGACATAGGCTACCGCATATTTTATAAACATGACCTTTCTGATAAAAAAATATTTAAAATCGAGTTGAACATTGGCATATTTATTGGGTTTCTGCTCGTTAGGGAGATGGATATGGAGGCCCACTGATTTGCCACCAGCCTCTGCAGCCCCTTTATTGGCTGCCTCCATAACTCCAGGTCCTCCACCAGAAATCACATTAAAATCGTTTTCTACCAGCAATCGAGCGACATGTTCTGTAGTTTTATAGTTGTGACTGTTGGGATGGGATCGGGCTGACCCAAAAATAGTCACGGCTGGATATACTTGGGGCATGACATCAAAGCCTTCCACGAATTCTGCCAGGATATTAAACATCCTCCAGGTATCATTTTTTGTAAGGTCATCAACAATATACTGTTTCTCATGCATGATCTCTCACCTTTCAGCCGTTATAGATAGTAATGGCGTTAATAAAGATTTATTGGTCGTCTTAAATAGAAATATAAAAAATATGGTAACATTTTAGCTCTTTGAAATTACATGGTGAATGAGCATGGAGATGTCTTTTTTTATCATGCCCCTGGCCCAGACCTGGCATGCAAAGATTTGTTATAGACGCTAAGGCCAGAAAATATCTCAGAAACAAGCTCAAGTTCCTGTGTCGTCGCGCCAGGGCAGGCCTCACAAAGACGAGTCGGTAGGCCGCTTCAAACCGGCGCACACAGACAAAGTTCCTTTAAAACAATGACGCGTTGCTCGTGCACACGGTTTGATGCGGCACGCTGAGGCCCCATGTTAGCGGGCATGATGAAAAACAAGACATCTCCATGCTCATGCGTCTCACCAAGGATAACTATGTGGACTTGAGTAAAGGCCAGGAGTAGTTTTTAAAGAGCTAAAATGTTACCTAAATTCTTACATGTAACATTGCACATCCAAAAGGGTCTATTAAAGCACTAATCCTGACTATTTATGTAGCCTTAAGAGTTTTTCTGAAAAAGAATATACTCAACTAACTCACAAACTATGTGTCCTGCCAAGATATGGGTTTCCTGAACCCTAGGGGTCTGCTTGCTTTTAACCACCAAAGATAAATCTACTAACGTGACCATTTCTCCCCCATCTCCTCCTATAAGACCAACGGTATATAAGTGCTTTTCTTTGGCAGTCCTTATGGCAGAAAGGATGTTTTTCGAGTTTCCACTCGTTGAAATGGCAAGTAATATATCTCCTTCAACACCAAGGGCCTGAATTTGTTTAGAGAAGACCTCTTCAAAGCTATAATCATTGGCTACACTTGTAATAATAGAGGTATCTGTGGTAAGTGCCATAGCTGGTAGGGGATGACGGTCTAATTGAAACCTGTTAACGAATTCTGCAGCAATATGCTGGGCATCAGCTGCACTTCCTCCGTTACCACATAGCATGAGCTTTTTGTCATTTTTAAAGGCTTTAGATATATATTCAGCAAGATCTATCAAT
>JAUWZC010000118.1 GCA_030615565.1 Desulfobacteraceae bacterium
AGTTCTTGAAAGTGAAAATGATCCAAACATAAAGCCAATATATAAGCCTGTTGCGCCCAGTTCATGGGCATAAACAGGCAGAAAGGGAACTACCAATCCCACTCCCACGGTAATAGAAAAAACAGCCAAAAATAGGGTAGCGAATAACTTTATATTCATTTGAAAACTTTATCCCAACAGGCAAAATGTTTTGTGTATAGATACAGAATGTTTGATCATCAGGCAAGCATTTCCTCAACTTTGTTTTCTTGTATCAGAAGTTACGGGCATCACTCATGTCCTTGTTACCGTCACCCTATATGGTAAACTCCTCACCCTTAAAAAACACATTTTTGTATTAGTACAATATGATTATCTGGGGCCAGTATGGTCTTTACTGGATAGGTTTAGGGGCTATAAAATGTTTTGCAGAATAATAAGGCAAGAGGAAGAAATCGGGGTCAGGCAATGGAAATAAGATTATGTGACTTAAGGTTTCGTTTTGGATAAGACATAATCTCGAGCCATTCTGACCTTAACGCCCATAATTGAGCGACCAAAATATTTTCCGAAATGTAACATATCACCCGTAATCAGGTAATTAGCCTTGGCGGAAATAGCGGCCATGAGAACAGACCTGTCTTTTTCCGGTAACTCTATAGGGCATATTATGGTTTGATCTACTTCAAGAACAATTTGCACATCTGATAGGCAGGCCTTGAGATTGTTTAGTTGGTCCGGTGTATTTAGGTTTCGTTTTGCCTCTTCAATGACATACCTGGATGCAAATAGCACACAGTATCCTTTCTTGGCAAGTTCCCATAAACGATCCAAACCGGGGCTTCCATAAGCCACAGAGAATAATATGTTTGCATCAAGAAAGACTCTGTCAGCAGTCATCTGTCTTCTGGTTTTTTATGGGGAATCGTTTCTGGATCAAGTCCCATATTGCGAACTTTTTTAACTGCCAAGGAATACTCTTCTGTTGTAATCGTGCTGTTTAAAAGAAATTCAGCTTTACGTTCAGGCGTATATATCTCTACAGGAAGCGTCACAACAGGGCGCAAAAACACACCATCTGGAAGTGCTTCTACAATAAGCTGCGAGCCCTCCTCAAAGCCATATTTTTTCCGAAGCGCTGCGGGAATGACAACCGTTCCCCTTTTACCAATTTTTGTAATGTCAACAGGCATTACTGATCACCTCCGAATTTCAGAATATCAGATATTATCATTTTGTCAAGTGCATAATTGATGAAGCAAGAAAGAAAATATGTAACTATTCACGGGTTCAATGGTTCAGGGTTCAAGCCTGCCCTGGTGCGACTTAACGTGAGCTTTAAAACCGTTTTTCTGAACACTGCGCATAGGGCTTCTATGAAAAGGACTGCTAAACCAGGTCTGGGCCAGGGGTTAAAGTGATGAAGGAAGGTTTCGATTCTGTGTCCAATAAGGAATTCATTAGATTCTTTGGATATGTCATGTGGGCTTGCACTGAAATTAAAAATAAAGAAATGAAGAAAATCGTAAGGCCATCAGCCCTGAACCCCGCCTGCCATCCGTCGGGCAGGGGTGAACTCTGAACCTGTGAACGCTTACGAAAATATAAACTCACTGTTATCTGCGGTGAATGTTAAATAGGCTATTAGCTGGATCAATAGGATAAAAAAAGGGCCTTACCCCATAAAAGATAAGGCCCTAATGATATACTGATAGCTCTCCAACTAGTTATTATTCAACTACTTTAGTCCCCTGGTAAATTCCTGTGGCATGATAATTAATCGTACCCATTTTCCATACTCCACCGACCGCTTCACCGTTTGCTCCGTAGACAGAGCCTTTAGCATCTCCATAAGTGGCAGAAACCGGACTGGCAGTTGGCCCAAGCTGCCATTCTTCAGCGGTGTAAGTAAGGTTTATATGGTTGTCTCCAGTAGTGCTCAAAGTACCTGAAGCTCCAGATATAAAAGCTCCATAAGTAGCCCCAGAAACACTAAGGTTAAAATTTGAAACCGTTGGAGTGGTACC
The DNA here is from genome assembly GCA_030615565.1 of Desulfobacteraceae bacterium. Lineage (GTDB taxonomy): Bacteria > Desulfobacterota > DSM-4660 > Desulfatiglandales > B25-G16 > B33-G16. The sequence goes on from JAUWZC010000118.1 coordinate 2,007, forward strand.
AAAATTAAGGGTGCAGTTGAATGTTCCAGTCATGGCCTCACTAATATCAGATAAATAGAATGAACCATAGGCATTGCCATAATAACTATACGTACCGCTCAAGGCACCGATATCTGCAGGGTTCGGTCCAAAGATGTAGTAACCCTGTCTAACATTATCAGGGTGATAGATGGCAAAATCCCCCAAACCATCGATCGTTACAGTACCAGGGGAATTCCACCAGCCCCATGTCAGATAGGAGTTAGAGCCCAGTTGCCCAACAACAATAGGCTGACTTGTTCCGAGATCACTAGAAGAGTAACCAAGGTTAGTAACTTCTTTAAGATAGGGTGTCCCACCGTCCCATGCTGATTGACCTGTTACTTCAATATAGTCGCTACCGCTATCAGTGCGTACGGTTTCGCCTCCAAAATCCTGGCGGGATACAGTGCTGTAATTAGCAGCATAAAAATATATTCCATCGCCATATTGACTGAGAAAGGCAATAAAATAGCCGTATTGCCCTGACGGTTCTGGTTCTGGTTCTGGTTCCAGTGGCCATGGCGGCGGTTCCCCTGGCCTGTATGGCTTACCGGTGTCAACTGGTGGCTCTGGAGGCTCTTCATATTTAGGTTTCTCTTCTACCGAGGTTTCTTTTTCAAAGTCCTCTGCATACTTAGGATCTGTGGGGTTTGTCTCGTCTGTCTTTGAATCGTAGGTGGACCCGGCCGGTACATCTTTTTCATCCACATATCCATCACCATCCTCAAAATGGGCTTTAAAATTGGGTTTTCCGCCTTCTCCAGGGTCTGCCTTGGCCAAGTACATTCCCATGTCATTACCGATGTCAGCAACCTGGATGGGACCTTTAGCCTGTTTCTCTTCATCTTCCCAATAGACATACACGCCAAATTTGGTACCCCTTACACCAACTACAGCGGTTGGAGTCTTGAGTCTCGCAGAGGCCTTTCTAAAGGAAAAGAGCCTTAAGGAATAAAACATGACCTTTCCTTTTAACATGCTGAAAAATGATCTTTTCACTTTCTCCTTTCTACTAAATGCTACTTCATCCACCGCAAGGTTGCTATCCGGGGCCATGCTGATAACATCTTCGTTAAAGAGCCTTATGCGACATCTGGATTTAGCCAGGGTCTCAAGGACATCATTCTCATGGATATAGTCACCTTCCATGCCAAAGTATGCCTCGCCTGTTGCCTTGTGAATAACCACTACGGCACCCCGTATGGCATGGATAATGCCGACCTTTTTAAAGTCTGAGGCGATAAAATAATCTTTAATATCAAGTTTTTTTAGTTTTTCCGGCACCTGATCAATTGGGACAGCAGCGCCCCTTTTGACCTGAGATAACACATTAGGGACAGCCAAGGCCAATGTAAATACGATAGCTATAGAGAGGCTTATTATTAGTTTTCGTCTTTTCATTTTATACCCTCCAGTTTTTCAGAAAATTTAACGGCCTCAGATATATCTCCATAGATGTGTATCTCTACCCGCCTGTTCAGTCTCCTTCCTTCTGGTGTTTTATCTGAGGTCACCGGGTCAGCAATGCCAAATCCTTTTGCCTTAATCCTTTCAGGTTTCATATAATATTTTTCTACCATAAGTGTTTTTAAAAACTCCGCCCTCTCTTTGGAAAGCCTTAGATTGCTTTCTGGTGAACCACTGCTATCAGTATATCCCTTTAAGATTACATAATAGTTTTTTCTTGAGGGGGTCTTGAGAACATCAGTTAGCTCAAGGAGCAATGGGTAGTAGATTGTATCAACCTCAATAGTGTTTTGGCTGTAGTTTACTGTCATGATCTTTCCAAGGGAAATAGCTCCCTTGGAATCCTTATGCATTATCTCCTTTTCTTTAAGTAGCCCAAAAGGGGTTGTCTTGGTTTTGGCAAAGGGGCCAGTATTTATAAACAGAAATAGAATTGGAACAATGCAAAATGTTATTCTAAAAAATTTCTTCATTAAAACTTTACCCCTGCACTCAAACCGTAAATGCTCCTATCAAAGTCATAAAGATCGGCATTTGAATCATTGCTAAGGTAACTATAGTGCAAAGATGCAAAAAAATACTTTGAGAAGTTCCGGCTTAGGACTGCATAAAAGCTGTGCCTTTTGTCTTCCCGGTCCTGGGTATAGAGAAGGGGCTTGGTATCAAATTCCCTATTTGTGTATCTATAGCGAGCAAAAAATTCCGTATTTCTTAAAATCTTTTTAAAGTAGGAAATAGAGTAATGTATGGCCTCAAAGGAGTGTCTATTCTGCCTGGCATTTGAGTTTTCATGACTTATAGCAAGGGTTATAATATCCCGCCTGTTATTAAAATAAAATGAAGGGGATAAATCGTAAACCCGGTTAACATTATCATAGCCTTCCTTGTCAGATGGCTCATATTTTTCGTCTCTGTAAGAAAAAAGGCCCCTTAAAGAGAAATAATTGGTAAAATGGTATTCATAAGAGGGACTGAAAGAGGCTGTATCAAAGAGGTGTTCATGACCATAGTCCGACTGGCTATACCCTACAGGGAGCTTCAGGATACCTCTTTTCCCTATCCACCAAGGGCCAGTGGTAGCACCACCTTGCAAGAAGCCAAACTCATAATAGTCAAAACAGTGGCTTCTATAAAAGGAGCCAGTTGTATTCCATGCCAATCCATTCCGGACACCAAAATCATATAGTATATTTCCATAAAAGTTGGTTACAGTCACCCAGTCTTCTAGCTCTCTCTGCTTTTTCGTTAAGAGCAGAGTTCCGCCACTTACAGGAATGCGTTCCTCTTCTGGGCCTGAACTAATATTGGTATCCCTTTGAATGCTCTGGGAAAGCCGAAGGTTAGTAAAGACCTTCTTAGTTCTTTCATCAATTGCTGCCAAGAGCTTAAGGATATTTTTTTTAACCGGCTCTGGGGGTTTAGCCTTGAGCACTGTATTTAGTTCCACCCTGGAGTCATCATACCTTCCAATCTGAAAATAGGAGGCGGCAAGCTCCAGTCTCACTCGATGAAGCGTTGGGTCAATATCAAGCATCTCAATGAACTTCTTTATAGCGAGCTCTATCTCTCCCACCTTCATCGCACTCTGGCCGAGCCAGAACATGATATCCATGGTCTCAATCTGTGAGGCTATCTCTTTAAAGATGGCTAATGATTTTGCATACTCCCTGTCATAAAAGAGGCTTAGAGCCTGGGCTAACTTTTTATCCAGTTCTGCCACCTCTTCCGGGCTCATCTGGCTTAATTTTTTCTGGGCCTTTTTATCCTTTTCAGTCATCTTAGCCAGCAAGATATTTGTTTCGCCTTTGAAAGGTGTGCTTAGCTGGGCAAAGGAAACGGAAGCAAAAAACAATAAGGAGAACAAAACAATATTTAGCTTTATTATCTTGAGAAATCTAATCATCTGAACCCCTCCTCCATTTTCATATCCAATCTAATAAAATAAGCAGGAAAATATAAAACTGCATTTTTTATGGTTTAATAAAAAAATGCAAGAAAAAAATACATTTACTCTTTTCCCTTTTTTATCACCTTTCCGCCAAATTTCCTTCTGATCTCATCCATGGCCTTATCCACCTTTCGGTCTTTGTCTATTTCGCCTCCTACCATAAAGAGAGAGGTTTGAGACTCCTCTTTACTCGCTTCCAGACTTGAGACAGCAACACCTATGAGCCTTACTTTTCTTTTTATAGGGGAATCTAAAAACAATTTTATAGCAGAATCCCTTAGTATTTTTGAGCTATCTGTTGCCTCAGCAATTGTCTGGTTTTTAGTAAAAGCGGAGAAATCACTAAATTTTATCTTGATTGTTATAGTTTTCCCTTTTAACTTCTCATTTCTCAATCTCCAGGCGACTTTTTCAGCATGTTCTTTAACCAGGTTTTTTAACTTGCTAAGATCACCAGTATCTGACGGTAAGGTTTCCTCTGAACTAATTGATTTGACCTCTCTGTCCGGAGTTACAGATTCGTTATCCCTTCCTTTTGCGATGTTATACAGCCTAAGACCAAACTTTCCAAAGTTTTCTAAAAGTTGCTCCTTGCTGAATCTCTTTAGATCTCCGACCGTTTTGATACCACGATGCCTTAGGCCTTCTACTGTCCTTTTCCCAACACCGGGGATTTTTTCTACAGGCAATATAGATAAAAATTGATCCACCTCTGTGGCTGATATTATTGTTAAGCCATCCGGCTTGTGCATATCAGATGCAACCTTGGCCATAAACTTGTTAGGGGCAATACCTATGGAACAAGTTAGGCCTGTCTCCCTGCCAATCCGGCCCTTTATTTGCCTGGCTACCTCCTTGGGGCATCCGAACAGATTTTCCGTACCAGTAATATCAAGATAGGCCTCATCAATGGAAACCTGTTCAACAAGAGGTGTAAAATCCTTTAATAGGCCCATGATTTTTCTGGAAACCTCTTTATACCGTTCCATTTTTACCGGAAGAAAAATACCTTGAGGGCACTTTTCCTTTGCCTTAAATATGGGCATAGCAGAATGAATGCCAAACCTTCTGGCCTCATAACTTGCAGTGGAAACCACACCCCGCCTACTTGAGCCACCAACAATAACCGGCTTCCCTTTTAAATGTTTATTATCCAGCACCTCAATGGCGGCAAAAAAGGCATCCATATCAATATGAAGGATTGTTCTGGACAAGGTTTTCACCGCAAAGGCGCAAAGAACGCTGAGATATAGTTATTTTTTGCTTTCCGCTGACCCCAGTTAAATAAACTTCGTATTTAATGGGGCAAGGACAGCGGAAAGCAAAAAGAAACAGCCCTGCGGGGCTACTCCTTTAATTCGTTTACAACTCGGACTATGCCATCCCGTATTACTGGCACATTAAAATTTAGAAG
>JAUWZC010000284.1 GCA_030615565.1 Desulfobacteraceae bacterium
AGCCAAGCTCATAGGCCAGATTGTAAATATTAAAAAGTATTTTGATTAATAATTGCGGAGAGGTTTGATTAGAAAATGAGTAAAATTGGACCAGAAAATGATTATTGCAAGGTTCGATGAGCGATCTTCAATTTTTCCGGAATGGAAACACCGTAAGGACAAAGCTCCAGGCATTGCTCACAGCCGGAACAGGCATCAGCATGCACCTCTAGTGATCGGTATTGCTCTCTTGCCCATTCTCTTAGGTTATATCGATCATAGTAGCTTTCGAAGCGGAAGATGTCAGGGATAGATATACCTTCCGGACAAGGAAGACAATATCCACAATTTCTACAAAACCCTTTCCCTGCCTCCCCTACGCATTCCATGAGCGCTTTAATCTCTTCTATAGTCAGGTTCCGTGGCTGCCTCCCAACTTTAAGGTTCTCATTCAGTTCATCCAGTTCCATCATCCCAGGAATAGCACAGGTGATATTTAAATTTGAAAGAACGTAGTGTAGGGAAACATGGGCAAGGGATTCCCCTTGGATGAACCTTCTCCTCTTGGGAACCGAAGGGCGATCTGTTAGCATTCCCCCTGCGAGCGGCTTCATTGCAATTAAGCCTATCCCTATTTTATGGGCCATTGGAAGAAGGTCCGCGGCCAAGCGATCTTCATCAAAGGCGCTGTAAGCTATCATCAGAGACGAAAACACCCCAGATTCAATAGCCTTCATCATCATCGGGATGGAGTGATGAATGCTGATGCCAATTTCTAAAATTTTTCCTTCTTCTCTGGCCTTTTGCAAGGTCTCTAACCCACCACTATTAAATATCCGATCGTATTCAAAATCTCGAACATCATGGAAGAGGACCAGATCGATCCAGTCTGTCCTAAGGCGGCGAAGACAGCGCTCCAATTTTTTACGAACCCCAATGGTATCGCGTTCATCTATTTTCGTGGAAAGATAGAATTCCTTGCGCCTTCCTCTCAATGCAAGGCCGATCTTCTCTTCGCTGTCACCATAGCAGTCTGCAGTGTCCACAAAGCTAATTCCCCCATCAATAGCCTTGTTCAGAAGAATTTCACACTCCCTCTGAGAGATTAGAGGGAGTTTGATGCCTCCAAAACCAATCACAGAAATTTCCCAACCCGTTTTGCCAAGAGTTCTTTTTTGCATGCTGCTTTTTTTAGGTAAAATGTAGTTACTTGGTTTCTAAAAAAGATTGTCCTAATGAGAAAACCTAATAAAGAAAAACATTAAAAGAAAGATGCATTTGTGTAAATCAAAAAATTATTATAAGATATTATCAAAAATAGGAGTTTAGCATCGATAAGAAAAAAGATAATATGCCAAAATTGCGGCTGATTCGGGGCAGTTATCCTTGCCGGCTCTCATTCGGATCTATTGATATAGTTGCAGCGCCTAAAGATACACCACCTTTCCCTGTAGATGCAATGGCTGTCGAGGAGGACACCTTCCTCGTCCTGAGCGCTGCTCCGGAGGTGCGTGATCCCCATAAAAATTTAGTGCAAGTAATGACCAAGGTGATTGAAACACGTCCTGAAACACCTGGCAGCGTGCTCGTAAAGGGCAAACGCCCCCTTCTCTTGCTTGCGATCGTTCACGATCTCAACCAGGAGCCATCGTGGAGAGAGAAATGGATAGCGAGTGCCCTCGATGGGATCTTCAGAGAGGCTGAGAGTCGAAAGCTTAGATCCATCGCCCTCCCGTTGCTCGGCACTTTACATGGTTCTTTAGAGAAACAACGTTTTGTTGGACTGCTTCGGGTGGCTCTGGAGCGAATTTCAGGCAACCACCTGAAGCATATATGGCTGGTCGTGCCTACTGGAACCAGCAGTAAAATCTTCAAAAACTTCGGTCTGCCTCAAATTACTGAACTATTTAGGATAGAATATTCAATTGCTCTATATATTTTATATTGTAGGTAGGGAAGCATGAAAAAGTTATTATGTGGCACATTTTTTCTGATATCTTGGATCATTCTTAACCTTGCCACGGGTTGGGCTCAGCAATCTACTGGACCAAAAATGGAGCTAAAGGAAAAATATTTTGATGCTAAACATGTTAAAGAAGGACAGATTATTGAGCATACCTTCACTGTTTATAACAGGGGAGACCGTCCTCTTGAAATAAAAAAGGTTCAGCCTGGTTGAGGCTGTGCAGTGGCCCATTTTGACAGGACCATCCCCCCTGGAGGGGAGGGAAGGATTACATTAAGGGTAAAAACCAGAGGTTACCAGGGTGCGTTCTGGAAAAGCGCCAAGGTTTACACCAACGACCCTCAGAAAAATATAGAAGTATTAAGCATTAAGGCCTTTGTCAAGGTACCCATCTATTAAAAAAATTCTAGAGGATTGACAGAAGCCATATAGAATAGTATAAACATTTTAAAATCCATTCTTATATTTAAATCATCTATCTGGTCTGCCTTGGTTATAAGGGCTATAAAAAGCTTATGAATATGAATGAGTCCTTGCTATCTAAAGAAAAGCCTTTTTGTGATATAGATTGCCCAGAGATTATAGGTGAAAGTGACGCTATAAAATCTGTTAAAGAAAAAATTAAAAAGGTAAGTGACAAGAATGTAACTGTTTTGATACGGGGAGAGAGTGGTACAGGTAAAGAATTAGTGG
>JAUWZC010000134.1 GCA_030615565.1 Desulfobacteraceae bacterium
TTTGCACATTCATCTACTTAATAATATTTTCTGTTTGATTCTAAATAAAATATAAATCTCTCTGGGGAAGAGAACCGGAGTGTCCAAAAAATCTGTTGGATTTAGTTTATCTAACTGGGCAAGCCATTTATAGCCGGCTGAAAGAACCTATAAATTTGAGCGATGTTTATAGCCCTATTCAAAGTTTCTAACGGGGTTATTTTTTAGCAGGAAAAGAACTTATTGCCTCCACGGTAAATTCGCTTATGTCTTCAGGTAAATCGCTAAAAATAATCATAAAATGGATAGAAGAACCGGGAAGAATATTTGTATTTATCTTATTTTTGCCAAACTTGTTCATCAGCCGCTTATTTATCTCTTCAATTGACAGGGATTGTAGTTCTTTATCATTAATTGGGTTTCCAGCAAAGGCAATCTTGCTTTTAACTACCTTAGATTTGGAATCTAGGATATTTGATTTGATCCTGATATAATTCCTTTTATCTGGGTAATTATTTACCACCAAACCTTTAACTAAAAAAAGCTTACCTGCCTTCTTCAAATTCACAAAAGAACCATTTAAATCTTTAAAAGATAATCTTTTGTTTCCCATGTCAAAGACTTGTTCTTTAGATAGGTGTTTTTTAAATAAAGGAAGAGATTCTGGGAGGAAGTCTGGTTTAAACACAATCAAGGCAGCTGCAGCCCCAACAAGGAAGAGAATTATTAACAAAATTGTGATCCATAATTTTGATCTGCGCCTTTTTTTAATAATTGGACGAGTTTTGGCTGGCTTTTCTGTCTCTTCTATCTTTTCTCCTTTTTCCTCTTCTTCTCTGGCTAGAATCTCTTCCTCAATTCTTGCTGCCCTTTCCATTGCCTCGGCTACATCTACATCTATCTTTACCTCTTCTTCCTCCTCCTTTATAAGGCCTGAGTCTAATTGAGATATATCTTCAAAAGAAATTGCTTCTATCCCCTCCTCTTCCTGGCGGAGTCCCTCCACAGCCTCTGTGACGATTGTTTTATCAACATCTGGGACCACACCCTCTTCTTTAGGAGCCTCTTCTGGAGGTACAATCTCTTGTTCCTCTAATCTCTCAGTGGAATCTTCCTCAATTTCTATTTCTGGTTTGGGCGGGAAGGCGGTAAATATATGCTTACAGATGGAGCATCTAACCTTTGAGCCAGTTTCTTTCAGGAGATTTTCATCAAGGTTAAATTTAGTGTGGCATCTCTTACATTCAATTATCATTTTATTCTCCTTAAATTAATCCTTTATCTCTAAGCTAAGAATATATGGTAGATATCGAAATTTCTCATTGTAATCCAGGCCATAGCCAACCACAAAACCTTCTTTGATTTCAAAGCCCCAGTAGTCTATCCCTATTTCTTTCTCTCTTCGCTCCAGCTTGTTGATTAATGTACAGATTTTAACAGATTCGGGTTCTCTTCCCTTAACATGTCTAACAAGATAGGACAATGTTAATCCTGTATCAATAATATCCTCAACAATTATTACTGGTTTCCCTTTAATTGATAACTCAATGTCCTTTGTTAATGTAATTTTACCACTTGATACATTTTTTGAGCCGTAACTGGCTAACCTTACAAAATCTATTTTTAACGGTATGGAAATCTCTCTAACAAGATCAGAAAGAAAAATAAATACACCATTCAATACGCCTATCAGAACAGGTTCTTGATTTTGGTATTCGTTAGCGATATTCTGAGCAATCTTTTTGACCTGCTGACGAATTTCTTTCTCTGGAATTTTTTTTAATATTCTATAACGGTTAATCAAAAGATCTTCTTATGTTTAACGTGTGCTTAATCGAGAAAAAATATTGAAAATTCAAGCAAATGTCAACTAATATTCATAATATTTATAGGTTATCATATACGAGAGCAATGATGAACTTATTATTTTCACCTCAAGGTCTTGTTCTGCATATCTTGCTTTTATCTTTAAGGGTTTTATCCTTGACAATAAAATGTGCCACAGATAATATCTTTCACGCTAAAATTTATAGCAATTTGGTTCTATAAATGAGTTCATAAAATGAGGTTTTTAGATGGAGAAGGCATTAACAATAACTAAGGTAGAATCCTATATTATCTCCCTCATGGGGAAATTCCCTATTCTGTCTTATTATGCCAATACGAGAGGTTGGTCTTTTTTGATAAGCTGGGGACACAGGTTGGCCGGACTAACACTTGTTGGCTATATGTTTGCTCATATTTATACACTATCCTTACTGTTTACCCCTGCAACCTTTGATGCAGATATGAAATTTTTACACAATATTGTCTTTTCATTTCTTGAATGGGCTGTCGCTATTCCTCTTATATTTCATTCTCTGAATGGTGGGAGATTAATCCTTTACGAGCTGTTTCATATGAGAGAAGATGAAATAGTGATACGCTGGATGATTATTCTTGGCCTTATCTATATTTTTATCGTCGGGTTTTTCTTTATAGAGGAGGCTCAGCAAATATCAGTTGCTCTATTCTGGTCGATTACTGTTGCTATAAGCCTCATTGCTTTTTTAATTGTTCTTAACAAGGTTTGGGTGACCGGTAATTCCATCCTTTGGAAGCTCCAGAGAATCACGGGCGCATTTATGTTTCCGATGCTATTAGGCCACATGCTATTTATGCATATGAACTATCTAACAGGACATGACAGTAGAACCATTCTAGAAAGAGTACAGAACCCCTTTATAAAAGGAATGGATTTTGTTTTTATCATTTTCCTGCTTTTTCATGCAGGTTATGGACTATTCAGTATTGTTGCCGATTATATAAAGCCAGGTCCCTTACTTAAATCTTTAACGTTCCTTATTATTATTGTTATAGCTATATCTGCCTTTTTTGGCATCAGACTTGTTGTCGCTTTATAGAGGAGACAGTAATGGGAGAAAAATTGACTATAGATTCTACCCTAAGGTGTGATGTCCTGGTTATTGGCGCTGGTGGGGCAGGCCTGAGAGCTGCTGCTCAGATAGGTGAGCTCAGACCAGGGACAAAAATAATAGCACTAACAAAGGTAACCAGTCCACAAAAGTCTCATACAACCACAGCCCAGGGAGGTATGGCAGCGGTTGATCCAAAAGACCCCGTAGACAAACCGATATTTCACATATTTGATACCTGGAAGGGTTCAGATTGTTCTGCTGACCAGAATGTAATCAAGAAGGTCTGTAATATGGGCTGGGAAGAGGTAGTCTGGCTTGAGAGAAATGGCATGCATTTCAGTCGTACAGAAGAGGGGAGGATTCCTAAAAGACCCTTTGGTGGCCATATGTTAAACTTTGGTGAGACAAAGGCCTTTAGGGCCTGTTATGAGGCAGACAGAACCGGAAAGGGGATTATGGACACTGTCTGGAATGAGTCCCTTAAACATGGTGTTAACTTTATTGGTCAGTGTATAGCAACAGAAATACTCTTTAAAGATAATAAATGCATTGGTGCTATTATCTTCAGGTATCCAGAGGGTAAATTCTTGGCAATCCTGGCAAAGGCAACTATTATGGCCACAGGTGGTAAAACCAGGATGTATCTGGTTAGCAGCAATTGCCGAGGAAACACAGGTGATGGCCTTGCCTTTGCACTTCATGCAGGCATTCCAATAATGGACCCCGAGGCAGTCCAGTTTCACCCCACAGGGATGGTGGGTCCTGGTATACTGGCCAGCGAGGCACTGAGGGGAGAGGGAGCTATTCTCAGGAATAAGGATAAAGAGCCCTTTATGGAGCGTTATGCGCCCACGGCCAAGGATCTTGCCCCGAGGGATCTCATCTCAAGGGCAATTATAACGGAGTTCCGGGAAGGAAGAGGCCTTTTCCATGAGGGTCATAATGCACAGCATGTGTGGCTGGATTTGAGGCACCTCCCTAAAGAAGTTCATGAGAAAAAGATTCAGGAGGTATGCTCCTTTTTTAAACGATTTGTTGGCGTTGACCCAGAAAAGGATCTTTGCCCTGTTACCCCAACGGCCCACTACCAGATGGGGGGGATACCTACTAATGAGTTTGGCGAGGTTCAAACTGACACACAGACTATTATCCCTGGGCTTTTTGCCTGTGGAGAGGTTGCTGCTGCTTCCCTGCATGGCCTTAACAGACTTGGAACCAATTCCCTATTGGAGTTGATAACCTTGGGCAAGGTTACTGGGGAGAGGGTTGTTGAGTATCTTAAAGATGCCGAAGATCCAGAGGAAATCTCTCCTGACGCTGGTCATATTGTGTTTGATCAATTTTCAACATATCTTAACGCCCAAGGGACAGAAAAATATGCCCAGATCAGGGAAACGTTGCGGAATCTTATGATGGAAAAGGTGGGTATATTCAGGACAGAAAAGTCCTTATTGGAAGCTATCGAAGGCCTAAAATCGCTGAAGGAAAGGGCAATGCATATACCAATAGGAATAACGTCTTTGAAAGCGAATCAGGACCTTTGGCAGATATGGGAACTAAATAATTTGATAACTGTTTCTATGGTTATCGCCCAAGGAGCATTAGCAAGGAAGGAATCAAGAGGAGCCCATTATAGAGAAGATTATCCAGAGAGGAGCAATGAGTTTAACTACCATACCCTTGTTTCTATGCCTGAGTTTAATAAGATTACCTTAGGTAAAAGACCTATAGATATGAGTATCTTTGAGGCCAAAGGAGAGCGTTTTGAGTTGTTTGACTATATAGAAAGAAAGTATTGATCTTTTAAAAAGGGAGAGGAGATGTCTAAATCCTATACTATCACCTTAGAGATCAGCAGGTACGATCCTGATACCAAACTCTCATGGATCCAGACATACCAGGTGGAGGTCGGCGGTATCCTTCGGTTTGTAGATGTCTTGCGCAAGGTTAATGATGAACAAGATCCAACCCTGGCTTGGGCCTCTTCGTGTGAACATGCCCAATGTGGCAGTTGTGGGATAATTGTTAATGGCAAGCCACTTCTTGCCTGTGAGCTCTTGGTAAGAGATGCTGTAGAGAAATTCAATACCCAAAAATTCACATTGAAGCCCTTAAACATAGCTCCAGTCCTGAGGGATCTGGTTGTTGATCTGGAAAAGGCCTATGATAAGGTTCATGAGGCTTTACCTTATCTTATAAAGCCGGCTCCTCCTCACCCAGACGGGGATGAATATCGGATCTCCCCGGAAAAACTTGATATCTATGTAGAAGCTACCCGGTGTATTAACTGTTTTTGCTGCGCAACTGCCTGTATCAGCAGCCATCGTAATTTTCTCGGACCAAATGTCACAATGGCCAATATAGTTCGCCTTATGGATCCAAGGGAGACTGCAAAAGAGGAAAGGATGGATATCCTATACAGGGAGGATGGTGTTTATAGGTGTCATACATCCAGGGCCTGTTCCTTTGTTTGCCCTAAGGAGATAGATGTATCCCATTTTCTCGCACTTGGGAAGGAAGGTAAGTTTTAGAAATATTGATGGCTTCGTAAAAAGTCCAACTGCTGCGTTACGCTTCATCTTTCGTCATTGTGGTGTACTGGTAAGTACGCCTCATTCCTCAAGATTCGCAAGCCTTGCATTTGGGACTTTTTACTTTGCCGTCCAATTTTTGACTTTTTATGAGTTCGTCGATATTAGCTATCATAAATAAACTAAAGTGCCTAAAGTGCATAAGATGCCTAAAGTTTATATATCAGCTTGCAACAACCCTATCCATAACTTTAGCTCACTTTAGGCATTTCTTTAAAGGAGGTAACTATAAGCAAAAAACTGGCTGTAAGGGTTAACGAGCAAATTAAGGCCAAAACAGTAAGATTAATATCAGTGGATGGAAAGCAGATAGGAATTGTCTCTATTAATGAGGCCCTGCTTGCAGCAAGAGAAAAGGATCTCGATCTGGTTGAGGTAGCCCCCGATGCGGAGCATCCTGTATGCCGCATCATGGATTATGGTAAACTAAGGTACGAGAAGTCCAAAAAAGGAAAAACTAAATCAAAGATAAGCCACCTTAAAGAGATCAAGCTCAGGCCCCTTATTGCAGAACATGATGTAGGGGTGAAGATAAAGAATATAAGAAGATTTTTACTTCAGGGAGATAAGGTGAGGGTTCATATAGTATTCAGGGGAAGGGAGAGATCCCATACCGATTTAGGCCTAAATCTACTTCAGGAGATTATCAAAAAGATTGAGGACATAGGCCTTGTAGAAGTAGTCCCCAAGATGGAAGGAAAAGATATGTCCATGCTAATTGTGCCAAGATAACTTAACGTT
>JAUWZC010000004.1 GCA_030615565.1 Desulfobacteraceae bacterium
TATTCGACGTGAATGTGTGGATTGATTATCCAAATCAGGTAAGCTCCATTTATGGGGGATATGGTCCCGGATTGTATTTTTATGTGGAAGCCACAGAAATTGAGCAATTCGCTGAACAATTGCAGATGGAACTGGACGGACGCGGTTCATACTTTCCGGCGACAAATAGCAAATGAAGACCTGGAGCTATGGTATAAATAGCCTGTACAAGACCGCATCTATTGATTTGCGGACTGGCCCATTGGTGAGATTGTCCGGGATGAAAAAGGCCAAGTGGTAAGGTATGAAGATATCCCTGAATTTTGGGAACGCTTACAGGTACGGCCTGGACTGACCGGTCTTGCCACCATCTATATCCCAAAGGATGCCGCTCCACGCCGTAAATTTAGGTATGATCTCATCTACATTCAAAAGCAATCCTTCTGGCTGGATGTACGTCTCATAGCCCTGTCCTTCTGGATCAGCTTCCGGGGGAAATGGGAAACCAGGGGCAAAAAGGCATGAACTGGACTAAGGATATCTGTTATTGGTTATTCGTTATTGGCTTGACAAAACTTCCCACCTTTTTTATAGGAGTGAGGGTTGATGGCTGAAAATGGATAGAAAGGACACAAACTGACAAATGACGAAGGATATTGCAATTATTGGTGGATCGACCGCCGGATTTTTCACTGCCCACCTACTGGCCCGTAAGGGCTGTAAGGTGCGGGTATATGAGAGAGAAGAGGACGTCCGGCTTTCTCCTCGAACCCTCATCGTTACCAGCTATATGAGGGATCTAATGGGATCGCTATCAGAAAGTTCGGTAATAAACGAGATTCGCCGTTTCGAGCTGTTCGCTAATGGACGGGTTGCAGTAATTTCCCTCAAGAGGCCTGACCTGGTTATCGAGCGATCGAAGCTCATTCAGAGGCTGGCAGTGAAGGCAGAAGCGAATGGGGCAAAGGTCTTGACCGGTCACCGTTTCCTGGGTCTGAAACCTAACGGAAAGAACATGAACTTCACTATATTACGCAATGGTGGTGGAGGGTGGGTGGAGGAATCAGCAAATGTCCTTGTAGGGGCCGATGGCGCCTTTAGCAAGGTTGCCCAGAGTGCAGGTTGGCCGAAGCACCTGACTCTGCCACTGTTTCAGGCCGTTGTGAAATTGCCAAAAGATATGCCTTCGGATGCAACTAGAATCTGGTTTGTCCCGGAAGACACTCCATATTTCTACTGGCTGATTCCTCACTCGCCGACGCAGGGGGTGCTCGGCCTTATCAGCAAGGAAGAGAGGGAGGGCCATAGCTCCCTCGAACGTTTCCTTGAGAGAAAGGGTATAGTGCCCATTGACTTTCAGAGTGCCCGGATCCCGCTCTATACAAAATGGATTCCTTCTCATCGAAAGCTCCAAGAAAGCCATGTTTATCTGGTAGGAGATGCTGCCGGTCATGTGAAGACCTCCACAATGGGTGGTCTTGTCACCGGTTTTCGGGGAGCACTGGGCGTTGCCGAAGCGATTCTCAACGGTGGATCAAGCCGAGAATTGCGAGCCTTGCGAAGGGAGCTAGGCCGCCACATGCTAATGCGCAAGGTTCTTCACAACTTCACTCAGGCAGAGTACGCTAAGCTCTTGGATATGTTGAATATACCCACCAAACATTCGCTTGGCGTCTTCAACCGCGATGAAACAGACAAGCTTCTTTGGAATCTTTTTCTCAGAAAACCCCGCCTTTTACTCCTCGGGCTTCGATCCCTCCTAATTAACAAACAATTATTTCGCCTTTTCAGTATCTAAATCCTGTAACAAGCTCGACAACGACTAGTTTGCATAGCTTTAATAATATTTCATTACTGCTGGAGATAAGGATTATGCTTAAAACTATCAGATAACAATCCTCAAGGATTTTTACCTGTCACTATAATAAGATCAAATACTGAAGGCCAATTTAAGGGTTTAAATGTTGTTTTACCTCCGAGACTCACTACAATCTGTTCTGCTTCATCCTTGAATTCCGGTGCAAAATATACTGTGTTTCGTAAAAAATTAGATCGGGGAGCGTAACTGATTGATTTTATGTCATAACCAATCTCACTAAGCTTTTTTGCTATCTTTTCAGCAGAATTTTTACTATCTCTGCTGATCACTTTGATATTTAATTTCTGAATATATTTTCTCAATGCATGTGATTTAGAAGAGAGGGCTTCTTTTTGTCTGGTGAGTATTTTCACAAGGGATTTATTTTCATATCTAACTTTTTGGTTCTCCTTTGTTAAATTTTTTGTCTGCTCACTTAGGAGCTCATTTTCCTCTCTTAACCTTGCAAGCTCATTCTCATTTTCCCCTCTCAGCCCTGCAATCTCATTCTCATTTTCCCCTCTCATCCTTTGGTTCTCACCTTTTAACTTCTTTATCTCCTCATTCAAGAGCTCATTTTCCCCTCTCAGCCCTGCAATCTTGCTCTCATTTTTCTCTCTCATCCTTTGGTTCTCTTTTATTAAATTATTTATTTTCTCATTCAAGAGCACATTTTCCTCTCTTATCCTTGCAATCTTGCTCTCATTTTCCTCTCTCATCCTTGCAATCTCATTCTCATTTTCATCTATTATCCTTTGTTTCTCTTTTCTTAAGGTATTTAAGATATCTATTTGTCTTTGGAGATTTACGTTCTCGGTTCTAACCTTCTCCATCTCATTCATCATTTCATATTTAGGCATTTTGAATTTTTTTAATTCTTCTTTTGAACTACCATCTATATATTCTAAGGTAGTACAGCCATGAATAAAAAACCCTAATTGCAGGATAAGAATAATTATAAAGCCTCTGGACATTTTCTCCTCCAGTATAAAAAGTGCTATTTTATCTATCTTCTAACATTTATATTAAATTTTATCTATCAAGAGGACAAGCGTCAAGAAATTAAAATTCTTCTTCAAGGATTCCTTTAAATTTTTATTAAAGAAGTATACGGTCGTTCTTGTGAAGGTAGGAGGATAACCCAGGATATAGACGGCAAAGAGGTTAGGGTATTTTCCCTTGACAAAGAAGGGTACATTGGATAAAAGGTCAGCAATTAATTATTGATCAAAAGAGAACAAAAGAGGATCGTATGGATGCTGATTCGAAAAAGTTTAGCAGGCCTAAAATAGATGGATGGATATTCTTCTTAGTTGGTTTAATTGCAGCCCTCATTGTTGGATGGATTGTATTTCCTCTTGTTCTTTACTCTGAAAAGAGTCAACCACTTAGCTTTTCTCACTCCAGTCATGGCCCAGAATCGGATGCTGGATTAGAATGTGAGGAATGCCATTTCTTCTACAAAGATGGCACGTTTTCTGGAATCCCTGGAATTAGAAAGTGTATGGATTGTCATGAGGATCCGGAATCTCCTTTAAGTGAAGATCCGGAAGAGGTAAAGCTTTTTACTGATTATGTTGGGCCGGAAAAGGAAATCCCTTGGCTCATCTATTCACGCCAACCAGATTGCGTATATTTCCCTCACATTGCCCATGTAAAGATGGCTAACATTGAATGTAAGGTCTGCCATGGAGATTTTGCTACAAGAAAAACTCCACCTATATACAAGGTTAATAGATTAACCCGTTATAGTATCGATATCTGGGGGAGAAATATTGCTGGATATAAGAAAAACACATGGGATAAGATGAAAATGGATGATTGTGCTGACTGCCATAAGAGAAAAGGAAAGGAAAACAACAACGCCTGTTTTGTATGTCATAAATGAGGTAATTACTCAAAATCTAGTGAATTTCAAACTGCTTGTTCTTTGGGCATGGGTGTCTTTTTTTGCCTATGCCCTTAAATATAACTCAACTTAGTTGTCGTTTCAAAATGGTTTATATAGACGGAACATATGATTCTAAGGCCAAGTTGCTATAAACCATTTTGAAACGACATGGCAAGGCGCCCTGTTTGAAGGGCATAACAAAAAAAGACACCCATGCCACTCCTTAAAATTTTGTGCAGATACTAAATAAGGATAGACAAAATGGAATTGAGCCGAAGGAATTTTATTAAATTTGCCGCTGGAGGATTAGGGGGAACCATGTTGTCCCCACTTCCATGGAAACTTATTGATGATATAGCCATATGGACCCAGAACTGGTCATGGGTACCAGTGCCGGCTAGAGGGAAATTTTCGTATATAAAAACTGTCTGCACGCTCTGTCCTGGTGCATGCGGTATTGAGGTCAGAAAGGTTGGCAGCAGAGCAGTAAAGATAGAAGGGAGAAGTGATTATCCAGTAAATCAAGGAGCAATATGCCCTCTTGGCATGGCAGGTCTCCAGATTCTATATAATGGAGGGATCCGGTGGAAGGCACCAATGAAAAGGGTTGGACCAAGGGGATCTCAGGAATGGAAAGAAATACCCTGGGATGAGGCTATAGATGAGTTGGCTATAAGGATAAAAGGGTTGAGGGATAAGGGAAATCCAGAAAAACTAGCGGCTATTGATGGAAATCAGTCTCGGTCTACCATGGCCCTTCTCATTAAAAGACTAATCAACTCTATTGGAAGCCCAAACTACATGTTTATGCCACGAGAAGAAGATACCCATGCTACGGCTAATTTCCTTATGCAGGGAACTAATGGCCCTATAGCATTTGATCTGGAAAACGCCGATTTAATATTGAGCTTTGGATGTGGCCTTTTGGATGGATGGGGTGCCCCAGGTAGGATGCTGAGTACATGGAGGCAGTGGGCCAATAATGGGAAAAAACATAAAACGTATTTGGTACAGGTTGATCCACGGGCCTCAAATACCGCATCAAAGGCTGACCTTTGGCTTGCCCCATTTCCAGGAACAGAGGCTGCCCTGGCCATGGGTATTGCTCATGTAATTATCAAGGGAAAACTGTATCATAAAAAATTCATCGAAAATCATAGCTTTGGTTTCTATGATTGGTTTGATGAAAAAGGAGTTGAACATAAGGGATTTTCAAAAATTGTTTTAGAAAAATACTCTCCCCAGATGGTAGAAAATATCACAGGAATAAAGAGGCGAGTAATTATTGAGGTAGCCAAAAAGTTTGCGTCAGCTCATGCCCCTATTGCCATTGCTGGAAAGGGGAAAGGTACACTGCCTGGTAGTTTATATGAGTTTATGGCTGTACATGCCCTTAATGCACTAAAAGGAAGAGTAAATAAAGAAGGAGGGTCTCTAATAACAGATGATGTTCCTTTGGCTCAATGGTCGGATGTAGAATATGATTCAGTGGCCAAGGATGGCCTTATAAAAGAAAGGGTAGATTGTGCTGGAACTCCACAATACCCGTTTTCAAGGAGCCTTATACATAAGTTTACAGATGCGATAAATAGTGGCCATGGCTCCCCTATTGATACACTTCTATTGTGTTCTGCAAATCCTGTTTATACTATCCCAGACAGCCAGAGTTTTATCGAGGCACTGGCAAAAATACCCTTTATTGTGAGCTTCTCTCCGTTTATGGATGAAACCTCCCTTATGGCAGACCTGATACTCCCTGATCATACCCATCTTGAGAAGATAGTTGATATTGTATGGCCAACCGGGATTCAATACCCCCTTTATGCCCTTTCTCAGCCAGTGGTAAAACCGATTTATAGGACAAAACACAGTGGGGATGTGATCATATCCTTGGCAGATAGGATAGGTGGACAAGTTGCCGGTTCCTTTCAGTGGACTAATTTTGAAGAGGCCTTAAAGGAGAGGGTCAGAGGGCTTTATGATTCAGGGAATGAGAAGGTTTCCTGGGCGGACATTAAGAAAAATGGATACTGGTATATTCCTGCCCACTCCTTTGGCAGATGGACAGATATCTTCAAAACGCCAAGCAAAAAATTTGAATTTTTCTCCACTGAAATAGAGCTGGCCCTTAAAGCCTATTCAAAGGAAAAATCATTTGATAATGCCCTCATAAATTTGGGCATAAGCTCCAAGGGAGATGAAGTATATATGCCTCACTACGAAGAGATAAAATCAGGCGCAGATAAGAAGGAATATCCCTTGCTTCTTTTCCCTATGGAATTAATCAACCTAGCAAGTGGATGGATAGGAAATCCACCATTTTTAAATAAAACACTTTTCAATCATCAACTTAAAAGAGATGATCTTTTTGTGGAGGTTAACCCAAAAACAGCCTCTCAATATCGCTTAAAGGAAGGCTCAAAGGCTATTATAAGGTCCCCTAAGGGCGAGTTAAAGGTAAGGATTCATCTTTTTGATGGGGCTATGCCCGGTGTTATCTTTGTCCCTTTTGGTCTTGGACATACTGCCTATGATAAACACCTAAAGGGAAAGGGTGTCAACCCTAATAAGATAATTGACCAGGTCGAGGATCCCTTGAGTGGGCAACCTGTCTGGTGGAATACCAGGGTTGAGTTGATTAAGATATAATCTTTAGTATTTCGGTTGCGGTTAGGGTGACGGAGCCCGCCCTGTTAAAATAGTTCCCTTCGAGAAATTTAACAGGGCACGTATCGGTTAATGGTTAAGTCAACGTGGAAATAAAAACACGAATTACGTTACCGAAAAACGAAACGAGCATCGCAACCGTAACCCATAAACGTTAACATAATTATAAACTATTACACAGAGGTGGGATTGTAGTTTAGAGGTTAAATAAAAACCTCATGACGGTTCTCGGGGTAAAGGATAGGTAATGAAAAAGGAAAAGTATACTAAAGGCAATAAATACGGGATGGTTATTGATTTAGATAAGTGTATTGGTTGTGGTATATGCACTATTGCCTGTGCCTCTGAAAACAATGTTTCGGTACTTTATGATGAATCAGATAAGACAAGGAACATAACCTGGCTTCAGATTTACATGGTAACGAATGGAAAAGAGTTTCCAGAAACTGAGGTCGTATATATTCCAAGGCCATGTATGCAGTGTGATAATCCACCATGTGTACCTGTTTGCCCGGCAACAGCAACAAGAAAAGATCCAAACACGAGAATAGTAAGTCAGATCTATACAAGGTGTATAGGCTGTAGATACTGCATGGCTGCATGTCCATATCATGCACGGTATTTTAACTGGTTTGATCCCTTATTCCCTGAAGGCATGGATAGATACCTCTCTCCAGAGGTTTCTCCGAGGATGCGAGGCGTGGTAGAGAAGTGTACCTTCTGCCACCACAGGCTCATGAGGGCCAAGGCAAAGGCATATGCAGAGGGTAGAAGAGATCTAAAAGAGGATGAATATATTCCTGCATGTGTCCAGGCCTGCCCTACAAAGGCTATTACCTTTGGTGACCTTAATAAACCCAAGCATAAGGTTTCCAAGCTTATCAAGAGTCCTTATGCCTTCAGATTGCTGGAAAGGCTCAATACGGAGCCCAAGGTATATTATATGAGCACTAAAAACTGGGTGAGGCGCATGGCAGATAACTATCTGGAAGGTGAGTTTAAATAATGTCAGTTGCACGTTGTCAGTTGTACGGTGAATGAAATAAGATGGTTCAATTGGTTAAAAACAAAACAAAGGGTTAATCATGGATTTGGCTTTAATCCCCAATGGTGTTCAAAGATGCTCGTTAAGGACATTTGTGCCATGGATGGTTCTATGGCTGGTTCTTATTGCCTGGGGCTTGGTGTCAGCCTTTTTATGTTTCTATAAAGGACTGAACCAGACAAACATGAATCACTATTTTGCCTTTGGCCTATGGATCGTATTTGACCTCTCTGTGATTGCTCTCGGTGCAGGTGCATTCTTTACAGGATTTTTGACCCACATCATTGGCGAAGTTTTTATTTATCCCTTCCGTGAAAACCTGAAGGCTATTGTCAATGCAGCTGTTGTTATCGGTTTTATCTGTTACTCAGCTGCCATTGCAATGCTTGCGGTAGATATTGGACAGCCACTAAGGGGTTGGTTTATTTTCTGGCATGCAAATGTCCATTCAATGTTGACCGAGGTATCTTTTTGTATCACTGCATATCTTGGTGTGTTAACTATTGAATATCTCCCTTTGATATTTTCCAATAGAAAGCTAAAGGAGATACCAGAAATTGACATCTTTGGCAATAACCTTCACCACATAGTGGCCCTATTTGCTGCTGCAGGAACATTTCTTTCTTTCTTTCATCAAGGCTCACTGGGGGGAATGTTTGGAGTGCTGTTTGGTCGCCCTTTTGCCTTTAGAGAGGGCTTTTTTATATGGCCGTGGACCTTCTTCTTATTTATCCATTCCTCCATTGCAGCAGGCCCATCTTTTACCTTGCTCTGTGTGTGGATAGCCCAGAAGGCCACTGGAAAAGAATTGGTTAAAAGGAGTGTTTTTACCTTGTTAGCTAAGATTTCAGGCTGGCTGCTTGCCACCTATATCATTCTCAAGATCGTGGACACGGTTGCCTGGGCCTATGGGGTTGTCCCTCGGGCTGGGATGTCATTGACGGATTTTTATCAAGAGAACTATGGAATCTGGCTTATTATTGCCGAGATCGGGATTTTTGGCATTGTTCCGGCAATTATTCTTATAACACCAAAATTCAGAGAGAGAAATTACCTTCTTATTATAGGTGCATTAATGAATGTTACTGGTATTGTGTTTAATAGGTTTGTTTTTACTATTCAAACCCTTGCCATACCAGTCATGCCATTTGACAAATTTATGGGTTACTTTCCAACCTGGCAGGAGTGGGGAATTGCAATAGGATCTATTGGCTACGGAATACTTTTATTCTCGCTGTCTTATAGATATCTGCCCGTATTTCCGCAAGAGGCAGAAATGAATCCGGTTGAGGTTCTTGGTAAGGTTGTAACAGATTCTGGTGCTATCAAAAGGAGCTGATATGTTCCCTTTTTGTTTTGAGTGGGCGTGGGATGCTGGCCGTCTAATATTTATGGGGCTTCTATATATGGTCCTTGGCGCCATCTCTTTGGGCTTACTCTATGCCTTTGTAATGACATGGCTAAGGCTTCGAGATCAGGATAGGCAATGAAGATTGGTTTTATTGGTTTGATTTGATCTATCGGTTTTATTAGTGGTGAACCCAGGGGTTTTGCCCAAATCTTTTTCTGCTTTTATTAACCACTACTCCAGAACTCCAATACTCCATCATTCCATGTAAATGTCATATCACCGTATCATGACGCCAGTTCTTGTCATCCCTTTCCATGTAATCCAGGTTATAATGAAGGCCACGGCTTTCCTTCCGCATGGTAGCAGAGATGATTATTAACTCGGCAACAGTTGCCAGATTTCTCAGTTCCAACAAATCCCTTGTGATTATAAAACCCCAGTAGTAATCCTTGATTTCCTGTTGGATGACCTCTATCCTCCTCATGGCCCTGATCAGCCTCTTATTTGTTCTGACTATACCTACATAGTTCCACATCAGTCTTCTTAACTCATCCCAGTTATGGGAAACGACTACAGATTCATCGCTGTCTGTTGCTGAGCCCGAGTCCCACAGAGGAATGTGTGGGAGTTTGTAATCATCTTTACCAGAGATAATCTTGGCGCTGTCTTTAAATGAGAATTGTGCAAAAACGAGGGCCTCAATAAGAGAATTACTGGCTAACCGGTTTGCACCATGTAGCCCGGTATAGGCTACCTCACCTATTGCGTAGAGGTTGTCTATATTAGTACGTCCCTGTTTATCTGTCAAGATTCCACCACACATATAATGAGCAGCAGGCACCACTGGAATTGGTTCTTTAGTAATATCTATGTTTAACTCTAAGCACCTATTGTAGATATTTGGAAACCGGTTTTTTATAAAATCCCGAGGCCGGTGACTTATATCCAAATAAACGCATTCATCGCCGCTCTTCTTTAATTCAGCATCAATTGATCGAGCCACAACATCTCTCAGGGCCAAATCCTTTAAGGGGTGGTAGTGTTCCATGAAATGATTGCCCTTTTTATCAATTAATCGCCCTCCCTCACCCCTGACTGACTCGCTAACCAAAAAATTTTTTTCCATCGGATGGTGGAGGCATGTGGGATGGAATTGCACAAATTCCATGTTTGCCACCTTTGCCCCGGCCCTGTACCCAATAGCCACGCCATCACCAGTGGCAATATCAGGGTTGCTGGTGTAAAGATACACCTTACCTGCTCCCCCGGTTGCAAGGACCGTTATCCTGGACAGGAAGGTATTTACCTCGCCTGTGATTATGTCCAAAACATAGGCCCCCCAGCATGTCTCTTCAGTCTCGTTCGTTGAAAGGCCTCTTCTTATAAACTTGGAGGTAGTAATCAGGTCTATGGCCATATGGTTCTCATAGATCGTAATGTTTTTATTCTTCTCCACATTGTGGATAAGGGCTCTTTCCACTTCTTGCCCGGTAAGATCTTTAGTGTGGACAATCCTTCTTCTGGAATGGCCTCCTTCCTGGGTGAGATCTAATCTGTCAGCCTGTGTTTTATTATGTGAGAAGTTAACCCCAAGAGAGATAAGTTCCTTAATCATATCAGGACCATTTGTTACAACCATGCGAACAATTTGCTCGTTACATAGGCCGGCACCAGACTCTAATGTGTCTGCTATGTGAAGATCAAATGAATCATTAGGGTCTAACACTGAGGCAATACCACCCTGGGCATAATTGGTAGAGGCGTCCATTGTCTCTTTTTTTGTTACTATATTAACTGTTCCTCCCAGTGCTGCCTTGAGAGCTAAGCTGAGCCCGGCAATGCCGCTTCCAATGATGAGATAATCTGATTTTATTTCCATTTGTCCCTTGTTTATAAGCTTTCAGCGATCAGCTTTCAGCTTCTTGATGAAAGAAATACTTCATGGTTAAGAATTCTGCCAGCATCTTAAGGCTCACAGCTGAGTGCTTATTAATTTACATAAAATTAGACCTATTGCAAGTTATGATTGATCTTTTGTTTAGCTATTAGTAGATTATAAAGCCTATGAGTGTATCAGTGATTATATTTGATTGCGACGGGGTTATGTTTGATTCGCGCCAGGCCAATGTTAATTTCTACAACCATATTTTGTTCCATTTCGGTCTCCCTCCCCTGACAGATAAAGATGTAGAGTTTGTTCACATGCATACTGTCGTGGAATCGTTAAATCATATCTTTAGAGGTACCACTTATGTGGCCAAGGCCCAGGAATATCGGTTAAAGCTTGACTACATTCCCTTTATAAAGGATATGGTTATGGAGCCAGGCCTGAAAGAGGTGCTTGATGTTCTAAAACCAGATTATGGTCTGGCAGTGGCAACAAATCGGAGCAATACCATAGGAAAGGTTCTTGAATTAAACGGGCTTAGTCACTATTTTGACATAGTTGTTTCATCCTTAGATGTGGAAAACCCCAAACCACATCCGGAGTCTATCTTCAAGATCCTTAATTTTTTTAGGATAGAACCCCAGGAGTGTTTTTATGTAGGTGATTCTGAAGTAGATTTTACTGTGTGTCAGGCCTCTGACATACCCCTCATCGCATACAGAAACAAAGATCTACAGGCTGATTATTATATAGACAATCTTTTGGATATCCTGAAGATTATATAGCTATTTTCACTGGAATATTTTTTGGACAAAAAAGGAGCGGTTAAAAATTATAAACGCTCCTTTTGATTTATATGATTAAGGCTTAGATCTTAGTTGCTTGGCAATACAGTGGGTGTCAGAAAGATGAGGAGTTCACTTTTCCCAGTTGCTCGTTTCTCTAGCTTAAAAAGCCATCCAATGATAGGTATCTTGCTGAGCCATGGAGTACGCTCCTCTCTAGTACTTTTGCTCTCTTTATAGATTCCTCCTATAATAACTGTGTCTCCACTGGCAACCATCATCTCTGTATTGGCATTCTTGGTTTTGATTGGAATATTATCACCTATGGCGTGAGCATAATCAGGTTCATCTTCACTAACATCAATAGTCATAATAACCATGTTATTTGGTGTTATCTTGGGAGTAACCTCAAGTTTTAACGTGGCATCAACCTGTTCATATGTTTTGTTTCCACTCGCATCCGTACCTGAAGGGATTACAATCTTTGTGCCCTGTTTTATGGTGGCCGTTACTGTATCTCTTGTAATAATTTTTGGCGCAGAAAGGGTCTTTGCCTGGCCCTCTGTCTCAGCCAGGGCTATCTGTGCATTAAGGACCTTTGTTGCTGCTGTGTTGGTAAAAGCTATTCCCGCTGTAGTGGCGGTGGGCATGGCAAAGTTTGTGGCAAAAGTATAGAGATAGTTCCTGTTACCGCCGGGTCCACCTCCTCCCCAGGGATTTCTTGTTGTCTGGTAGCTACTAGTCCATTCAACTCCTATATCCCTGGTAAAATCAGTACTGACCTCAACAATCCTCGCCTCAATCATCACCTGTTTGATCGGTCTATCCTGCCTGTCTTTCAAGGCTTTTGCATTTTGTATATTGGAGGCTGTATCCGTAAAGATTATAGTTTTAGTTGCTGTATCAACCGATAACCTACCCCTCGGTCCCTTCACATTTTCTTCTATAAGGGTTTTTATAGCAGTTACATCCTGATAATTGACGGTTATATAGTCAGTTATTAATGGCTCTTCTGCTTCAGCCTCCTTCTGTGCGGTCTTAATCTCCTTTATCCTTTCCCTTTCGGCCTTTAGTCTCGCTTCCTCCTCTTGCTCTAAGGCCTTTATGGCTTCTTTTGTCATTATCCTGATAATATTCCCCTCTTCTCTCTTGCCGAGATTATTTATATCAAGCACTACATCCAGGGCCTGATCCCAGGGGACGTTTTTAAGTCTCATTGAAACCGTACCCTTTACCTCGTGACCCCATACTATATTCCGCTTGCTAACCTCCCCAATAAGCTTGAGGATGTTTCTTATGTCTGCATTGGCAAATTCAAGGGTCATTCTGGCCCCTGTATACTTGGAGATCTTATATGGAGGACGGGGCATTTCTGCAGGTCTTACAAGTGCCTCAGGGGGCGCCTCTGTTGGTTTAACAAGGGCCTTAGCGAGCCTCATCTGAGTTATCTTTTTAACAGTGGGTTTGACAGAGGTTTTATTAAAATTTAACCTTATTTCTTTATCTGTTTGCATCACATGGTAAGGGACCATTTCCCTTAACTCTATTTCCAGATCAACCTGCCTTTCAGCAACTTTTACAATAGGTGTAATCCGATTGATCGCCCCTTTAAATAGGGAGGAATTTAAATATCTTGTTAGTTCAGAGGGGATGGTGGTCTCGCTTATCTCTAAAAGTAAGGTAAGAGAGTTTTTCTGGCTTAAATCATATTCCGCCTTTTTGGTAGTGGTGACCGTGACCCTTGATTTTCCTTTGGGTAGCATGTAAAAATCTACTCCAAGTACCTGATTCAATTCTGTTTTAGAAGGCGAAAAGAACAGGCGGGGTTCTTTTGCTACTATTTCCTCCTCTTTTGTCGGCATAGAGGGAAGCTCTTTTTTTACAGTTTCAACAGGTTTTTTCGGAGAAAGCAAAAGCTTTATTATTCTATCCTTTTCCGCCACACTGTATTCCACATCCTGGATTAAAGTGGCAATAAGGCGGGTTGATAGAGGCCTATCCTTGAGTCTTTCAAAATGGATATCTTTTATAAGCCTGTCATTAATGACACTTGGACCAGTCAATCCCTGAGCCGGAAGTGCATTAAAATCCACTATGAGGCGTAATGGTTGAACCAATTTAAAGGCAGCATAGGAGATAAGTTTTGAGCTGGTTATTTCAATCGTTGTCTTTTTATCAGAGGGGTCAGAGATGACGTTTATTGATTCGATCTGAGCAGGTTTCTCTTCTGTAATACCTGTAACCTCTTTTTTTACGGGTGCTTGGGCACAACCAAAGACGATAAAGAAGCCGAATGTTATTAATAGAGAAATAATATTTTCTTTTCTCAGACTTATTTTGTCAAACATGCCAGCTCTCCTTTTATATTACTATTTTGTTAAACTAATCTGTAGACGGGAGCTTCATTGGGATATCCTTTACTATTTCACGACCTCTGATATCCTTATAAGATTCAGTGACAACAACCTCTTTTTCAAGGATCTTCGTGACTCGCCCCCTTTTTCTTCCTATAGGGGTCCCCACTTTAATTACATGACCATCGCCCTTTGAATCCCGAACAAGGGCCCAATTTCCCTTGCTTCCTAATACTATGGCCGAGATGGTCAATTGGGAAATGTCAATGGTCTCAAGATAGGTTTTTTCTTTTTCTTGCTCTTTTTCCTCTAACTCCCTTCTTACGACAATAAAGGATTTGAAAGGATCTACTTTATCAGTAGGATCATAAAAATAGGCCACTTTTCCCTTATCTATTTTTGCTTTGTCTTCTTCTATAATATCTACCCTGGCCTTTTTCTCCTCAATAGGTTTTTTTAATGGTTCGGCGGCCTCTTTTTTATCCTTTTGAATCTTAATAATAACCTTTTCCTTTGCTTGAGCGGTAGTTATTCCAAAGAAAATAGGAATAGCCGCAATACCAAATAATAAAAGCAGAATTATGCTATTTCTTTTTTTTGTGTACACTTTCAGCCTTTTCACCCTCTTTGAACCTATAGGTTGTTGCTTTACAGGAAGTTTTAAGAGTGGTGCCCAGCTCTTTAATTGGAATCATACTAACATTAACAACATTAACGATCCTATCTAGCTTTCCAACCTTGTCAAAAAACTTAGCAACATCATGATAGCTTCCCATCACCTCTATGCTTACTGGGATTTCTACATAAAATTCTTTTGAAACCTGTTTTTCTGGACTGAATAGGAGGAATTCCAAATTAGAATCATTTCCAAGTTTGGTAATGTTTTTTAAGAGGCTAGGGATTTCACTAGTAGTAGGAAGGAGCCTGAGGGCAACTTTTAAATCTCCTTGAGCATTGACAAGGTCAGCTTCAAGCCTTTTCAAATTTTTCGCCCTGACTCTGGCAATCCTGACCTCCCTTTCTAATCTATCCAAACTCTTTTTTATAGTCGTTATTTCACCTGTTTTTGGGATGTATACGAGCCAAATATAGAGACCTACAATGAGAACAACCGTCCCTGCAAATATTAGGATCCTGTGTATCATCCTCAATTTGGATATCTTATCAAAATAGGCATTTAGATCGATTGCCATAACCCCCTATTTTCCTTTCTTTTTCTTGCCTGCTTTAGGGAGAACTTTTTCTTCAAAGGCATATGTCTTTGAGTTTAGGGAGAAGTCTTTGAGACTTAAATCAAACCCTGGTATCTTTTTTTGCCTTGTTCTGACTAATTGGACGGATTTTATACTTCTTGTGTTTTTCAATCTATTCATAAAATCTGCAACTGTTTCGTTATCCATTGCTGTTCCGTCTAAAATAAGTGTCCCCTTTTTTTCTTTAAGGGTGGTGAGCCATAGCTTATCTTTTGGTACACTCATGGCTATATCATCTAAGAGCCTGACTGGTCCGGTTTTGCCTTTTTCTAATCTTCTTATAGTCTTTAATTTAACCTCAACGTCAGCGATAGTTCTCTTCAGGGCCTTTATTTTTACATTGGTATCTTTAAAGGAGTCCAGCTCTTTTTGTTTAACATCTTGCTCTTCTCTCAAGGCTTTTACCTTGTTGTTGAGATCAAGATAGAAGTAACTACTTGCCAGGATAAGGAATGTAACAGAGAGGATGTAAATAGTTACCTGTCGCCTTATATTTTCTTTTATCCTGGCAGCCCTAAAGGGAAAGAGATTAACTTTAATCATCTATCACCTATACTCCGCAATGCAAGGCCAATAGAGATAACGGCCATGGCGGCATGATAATTCAAGTATTCTGCATCAAATAATTTTTCTTTTATCTCCAGATTACCAAAAGGATTGAGCATCTCTATCTTTAAACCTGTTTCCAGACCGAGATATTTACTGAATCCTGGAATCAAGGATGAACCTCCGCTAAGTAAGACATTATCAACTTTTATGTCTATAAAAGTAGTTGCCACAAAATCAAGAGCCCTCTTTACTTCCTGAGCCCATTTTGTAATTGTTGAGGAAAATATTTCCTCAATTATAGGCCTCTTCTCTGTTTCTATTGGTTTAGCACCCAATTTTACCATCTCTGCTTCTTGAAAAGGGATATTTAATCTTTTTTGGAGCTCACTTGTTATTTGGGAACCGCCATAGGATGAGTCTCTGGTAAATATAGAGGCACCATCTTTAATAACGTTTATCGTTAGTTGTTGAGCGCCGATATTTACCAGGGCATGGCAGCCAGATTGTTCATGATTGCTGATTTCGAAGGCATTTTGTAGGGCAAAGGCATCTATATCTAAAACCATAGGATTTAGTTCTGTTAAGTGAAGAAGGCTTATGTATTCTTCAACTATATCTTTCTTTGCAGCTACCAAAAGAACATCCATCAGCTCTTCCTTTTCCTCTTCTTCTGTCTCTTCTTTCCCCGAGGGGAAGATCTGAAAATCCAAATTTACGTCATTAATGTCAAAAGGAATGTATTGTTCTGCTTCACCCTGTATACTTCGTTCTAAGTCTTCTTCTTCTTTTTTGGGTATTGTAATCTTTTTAACAATAACTGAATAACCAGATATTGATGTAGCCACATTTTTGCTTTTAATTTTTAGATTTTTTAGGAGGTTTTTTAGGGCGGAAGAAACTATTTCCACTTCCTTTATAGAGCCTTCGACTATAGACTCTTGAGGTAGCTCTATCATGCCAAAGTTTTTTAAAATCATTCCCTTTTTGGTATCGTCAATCTCGACAATCTTGATAGAGTGGGATCCAATATCAATCCCAATAAGTTTATTTTTTTCTGATACAGGCATTTGAGGCCTAATTCCTTTTATTTATCATTCAAAAAAAGTTTATCTTTGTCAGTTAGCTTATAGCCGAGGGCCAGAATAATTTTTCTCTTTGTCTCCATCCTACAATCTTTACCTCTTTCAATCCTATCGATTGTTAATGGAGAAACACCTGCTTTTCTGGCCAGTTCCGCTTTGCTTAATAAAAGTTGTTCTCTTATTTTCTTTACCGAATTTTGGCCCACTGCCCATTCCTCCAAAAAAGATTTAATCAAAGAATGATAAGTCAAATTTTTTTTATACTAATGCATATATAGATTAATTTGTCAAGCATTTTTAATAAATTAAATAAAATTACCACAATTTATAGCTATATAGTGGTAATTTATAATATTAATACAATATGTAGTAATATATCAGGGAAGATATCAATGGAGTACCTAAGAATTTTTTATTATTTTTTTTGAAATTGCCTATGTTGAGAAATTGCTTTACAAAAAAGTAATTCTTACATTAAATTCTTAAGGTCAAATGGGGTATAAGGGAGGTATTTTTTTGGATAAAGCGACAGAAGAAAGAAAAAAAAGGAGAGAAGGGCAGAAAAAGAGCCTCTTCAGGGAATATTTAGAAGCAGCTATAATAGCTCTTTTTCTGGCACTTTTCATTAGGGCATTTGTGATTCAGGCATTTAAGATCCCTTCAGGATCTATGAAACCAACACTTCTTATTGGAGATCATATCTTAGTAAATAAATTTATTTATGGAATTAAGGTACCATTTACTGACCACTATATTATACAGTTTAAAAAACCGAAGAGAGGGAATATAGTAGTTTTTAAATGGCCAAGAGATGAGAGGAAAGATTTCATAAAGAGAGTTATTGGCATTGAGGGAGATAAGATTGAGATAAGAAATGATGTGTTGTATGTGAACGATGAAAAAATAAAGACAGAATATGTTGGAAAATATAAAGATGAAAATCTTGCCCAGGCAGATAAGTATTTAGAATTGCTTGGAGAGTCTAAGCATTATATATTGGATGAATATATTAAACATGAAAATTATGATCCTGTGATTGTGCCTGAAAATTCCATTTTTGTTATGGGTGATAACCGTGATAATAGCCATGATAGTAGATACTGGCGCTTTGTTTCCTTAAATAAGCTTAAAGGGAAGGCTATTATTATTTATTGGTCTTGGCCCCACTGGAATAGGTTTGGACATTTAATTAGGTGAGATTAAATTATCAGCTATTCTCTGTCTTATGAATTATATTGATAAGATAGTTGCAAATCGTTCAATAAACGAAAAGGTGGTCATCCCTGTCTTAGAGGAGAGCCTGAAAGAGAATGATATATTTAATAGGAATTCTTTTGATAAACTCTTGAAACTTGGCTTAAAGGACGATGAAGCTCTCATCCTTCTAGCCAGTCATAAGTCTCTGATAAAGTATGGTTATAGACTCTCGCTCGATACGCTGAAGCATATCCTGAGTTTATCTAAAGGAGATAACGAATTCTCTACACTGAAAAGCTTAATTAGGTCACCCTTTATCTTTGCAAAGGCTGGCTGGATATACGAGCATGCTCCCTACTTTATTTTTTATAACAGATATAAGCAAGAGGAGCTTGATTGCTGCATCCTCCAGTTTGCTGAAAGTTATCAATCCCTTTTTTTGGCCAATCAGGTATCTTTTGATATTCAGGAAAAATCGACTAACCCTAGGCGTGTTCTGGCGACTTCCTTTTGGGAGAAAGAGATCTGGGATCCTGTTGAAATGATAGTCTGGGCCAGAAGAAACAACTTGGAGGGAGTTGAGTTAAATGTTGATTTTCACCCATTTAATTATGCTAGACTTTTACCAGAGGAGCTTAGCGAGGAGAAGAGGCAAGAGATAAAGGCTGCTGCCTCAAGGCTTGGAGTAAAGATAGATATCCATTCCCCCATTGTTGGACCTTATTCGCCTTTCCCAAATCCTGACAAGGGTAAGCCTATTTTTTATAATCCTTTGGAATGCCTGGAGCCCCAGCGAGAGACCATTTTCTTGGCAAGAGATATAGGTGCAGGATCTGTTGTTGTTCATCTCATTGATCTTCCAAGAATAAATGAAATGGCAAAGCTTATTATGGCTGCAGCCGGAAGTTCTGTTCGGATAACAATAGAGAATTACTGTGAAACAGAAGAAAGACAAGATGCAGACACATTTATGTCTGTCATTAGTGAAATTTGCTATTCTTTACCAAAGGAGTTAGTCAGAGATAATTTTGGTGTAACTTTGGATGTTGGACACCTGAATATAGAGGGAGAGGATCCTTTGATTGGAGCAGAGAAGATTGGAAAATGGTGCAAAGATAAAGGAATTTTCTTAAGAGTACATGCGACTGATAATTATGGTAAATTGCTATATTATGCGCCTCATTACAGTGCAGATGTCCATGGAAATGTCTCTGGCAGGGGGATCAACAATTCCTTAATAATAAAAATGTTGCGACATATGGGCCTTAATTTTGATGTGTTGGCAGAGCAGATACAACCATTAACACCTGATGATATAGCCCTTATCGATAATGCACAGAGATTCTCTATAAATGAGTCATATGATAACATTATAGAGGATGGGAAAAAGAGATTATCAACTATAGGGGTAGATAGCATTATTGATTTAGAGGCGATAGAGGAAGGTGCATACCAATTCTTAGCTGGTTTAGAGGATATAGATTCTTTAAGGGAGTACCTCCTTTATAGAAAGATTCAGACGAAAAAATACCTTTCAGTGGGCGAGGTCAAAAAATCATCCCTCGAATTTATGAAAATGCCCCAGTCTTTTAAGGGCGAGCTGATGGAGTATATTGACGACCTTTTAGCCCCTGTTCAGAGAGAGACAGGCTTGATAGATAGAAGTAAGATAGATTTGGTTTATCAGAATATCAGTGGGGCCTTATTTGGAAGGCTGAATAGGAAGAATCTCAACCAGATATTTTACAGAACCAAGACCTTCAACCGAGGTGATATCATCTTAGAGCAAAACAGTAAAGGGACAGAGATGTATTTTATTAGAGAAGGGGAGGTAACTGCTTTTGTTGATGATATAAATCTGGCTACATTGGGTGCAGGTGAAATTTTTGGTGAGATGAGTTTATTTTATAATATCAAAAGGACGGCCACCATCAAGACTAATAAGGATAATACAAAACTTGGCATCTTACCCAGGGATGAGTTTGAAGATATCTTGGTGAATAATAGGAGATATGCATATGATTTGATCTACAGGTTGTTTAATACTCTTCCACAGAGGCTTAGAAACTTGAATCAAAAATATAAAACAGCGATGATAACCCTGAAGCATTTTTTGGGGAGTGATCTAGAAAGGGTTAAACGTCTTGAAAATATCATCTCTGAGTCCCAATTTATGAAAACATCGCTATCTAACCTCTCTTTGGAAGATATAGAAAGATTGTTTACAGAGAAGAGGAGCTTTGATCCGGATGAGGAGATTTTTGCCGAAGGAGATACAGGCGATGGCGTATATATTATCTTGGATGGAAAGGTCCGAGTAATCATTTTTACAAGCGATTTTAAAGAGATTGAATTGGGAGAGCTGGAGGCTGGTCAGATTTTCGGTGAGATGGCCTTGATAGATGATAAACCACGATCGGCCAGCGTTGTACCTTTTACACCGTGCAAGTTAGCCTTTATGTCTGGGAAGCAATTTAATTATCTTATTCAAACAAAGTCTGATCTCGCATATCGTTTTATGTCATCTGTGTGTCTATCTCTTTTTAGGCATATTCTTAGGCTCAACGCTGTCTATCTAAAAGCAAAGAAGGAATTTCAATAAATAAACTGGTCACTTGTTATTTACAAGACCTTTGTATAACCCCTGTTTAAGAAAAAATTTGGCTTCAGCATTTTACATACTTTGGCCAGAAGGATCTCTTTTTTTACTTATGACCTGATATAGGTAAGAGCATTGTCCGTTTCAAAATGGTTTATCAAGGCGGAGCATAAAATAACATTGTCAAGTTGCCCTTCGGCCTCGAGCTCAGGGCCGAGAGGCTATAAACCATTTTGAAACGGCACAGTAAGGCACATTGTTTTAGGCCATAAGAAAAAAAGAGATCCTCCTGGCCACAGGTTACAAAAACTTTAATGCTGTGCAAAGGTCTAATTTACATGAAAAAAGAAATACCAATGGCAGGTGATAAATGACAAATAGTTTGAGCGAAAATCAACTAAAATGGTATGCCATACATTCAAGAAGCCGGCATGAGGATGTTGTTCATAAAGGGCTGAAGAAAAAACTGATTGAGGCCTTTCTCCCTAAAATGCAGGTCATGAGCAGGAGAAAAGATCGGAGGAAAAGGATATTGGTCCCCCTTTTGCCAGGCTATGTCTTTGTGCATTCAGATTTAAATCCATATCAACACTGGGATATAATTAAGACTTATGGAGTTGTTAGAATAGTTGGTATCCAAGGAAAACCTGTTCCAGTAAGAGATGAAGAGATATTATCACTTAAGACATTACATGGCACTGACAGGACTGTTAGGAACCAGGCCTATATGAAAAAAGGTGACAGGATTATGATTATGGAGGGACCTCTAAAAGGACTGACTGGATTTTATCTCAGGCATAAGGGTAAAGCTGACAAGGTGGTCATATCAATAGAGCTACTTCAAAGATCCTTAGCCGTAGAAGTTGAGGATTTGATTGTGGAGAAGATTAGTTAGCGAATTTGTATCATATCCCCATAGCCCTTTCAAGCCTTGCCCAGGAGATATTATGCTCACTTAAGGCATTAAAATAGTTTGTCCTTGCCTGAGTGAGAAGGGTCAAAGCATCCAGGACATCGGTGGGGGTGGCAACCTGTTGTTTGTATCTTTCCTCATTCATCCTGAAATTTTCTTCTGCCTGAACCACTGCTTTTTTTGCTACTTGGATATTCTTTTCCGCCTCCCTCAACGATAAATAGGCCCCCTTCACTTCCAACTGAATATTATCCTTGATCTCTTTTAAGAGGTAGTTGGCTTTTGCCAGTTTGGCTCTGGCGGCTGCTACATCATGTCCCTTCTTTCTCCATTCCCAAAAGGTCCATTCTCCCTTTAATGTTATTGTCCAGATATCAGGATCTTCCCCTGGACCGGAGCCTAAAAGAATATCATTGGTCTCTCTTTGATAATTTCCAATTAAAGTCACTGATGGGTAATAGCTACTCTTATTCAAATCTACAGCTTTTTCAGCAGACATAACATTTAAAGATACCTCTTTTATCTCTGGCCTATTCTGCTCCGCCTTTTCCATGCATTGATCAAGGAGCAGCCTTATGGGATGATAATCAAGTATATCTTTAATCTTTACCTCTTTGTTAAGCCCCCTTCTGAGCAATTTGTTAAAAAGAGACTTCGCAATTTCTACCGCATTCGTTGCCTTGATCAAATTCTGCCGTGCCTGGGCCATCTGGACCTCGGTTTGCAGGAGGGCATTTTTGGCTATAATACCTTCATCATAAAAGGCCTGAGATACCCCCAAATTGGCCTTTAGTTGCTCCACTGCCTGTTTGGCTACGTTTTCCAGTTTCTCTGCCTTCAAAATCCCAAAATAGGCCTCCTTGACATTCAATACCAGATCCTGAATAGTAGTCTCTTTCTGGATCTTTGCTGTATCTACCCCTAATGAGGCTATCTCGCGGGATATGGTAAGCCTCCATCCTGTAAAAAGAGGTTGAGTGGCTGTTATATTAAATTGGTACGTATTAGTGTCTAATGGGGAAACCTCCCTTGGGGAAAAACTGGGATATTGATACGATGTATATTTGGCATCATTAACTGTATCATTATCAAGACGGGTATAAGTGTAACTGGTGCTTAATTTTGGAAGAAAATCAGCCCTTGATGAGAGCTCTTCAAATTCTTTCGCCTTTATCTCTTCTTCTGCTGAGTAGATAGATAAGCTCTTCTCTAAGGATATCTTAATGCTCTCCTCCAAGGTGAGAACCTCAGAGGCTGAAATTTTTGAAAATCCTAACAGTAGAAAAAACAGGATTCCTACAAAAATAGATATCTTTCTTGTCATTCTCCTCTCCTCTTTTCTGTTTGTCCCGTTAGATTGTTATGTATTCAAGATATGAACAGACATTCATAATTAGTGTAAGATGTATCTATGTCAAGAAAAATAATTGTCTATGTTTTTTGGTGAATCATTTATAATTACCGAATATTTATCTGGAATAGAACAATCAGGTTCAATCTGGGCATTGATTGAAGCAAAATAAATCTCATGAACAGCTTTTGCTAATCTTATATTAGGAGCAAACTATTAACAGAAAATGTAGCCAACCTCAAGGGATTGAAAAAGAGACGGCCATGAAATTATACTCTTCTTTATTAGGTATTTGGGGAAGGATAAAGGGTACATTGATGAGAATATACTTTATGAAATGCATAAAAACATAACTCCCTTTTTATTAAACTGTAAAGACCAATATTTGGACTGGGAATTAATTGACTGCTGCTTAGATTTAATCTGACATCCACTCTATTCAAAGCAACATGCTATTGATCGCTGTCACGCTGTTGAGAATGAGGCTTTCTTGGGATATACTTAAATATCGATAAAATGTAGCATACATAATTAAAACTTCAACCCCAACAAGGCATCTGTCTTCTAAAAAGCAAAAGCTGCGTATTAAAATTGTAAGATTTAGTCTCAGCTATTGCATAAAAAATATGACTTTCCCTTACAAACAGATAGAAATTTCCCTGGAAGTGTTACAGGCGATTCACTACCTTAACACCGGAAGAGATGGGATGTCAACTGGTTCATATAATTGAGAAAAATAGGGTATAGAGATCAAAAACCCTATTTATCTTGATTTTATCGGCAAATTACCTTATAGGGATTAAATTAACAATATTCTTTAGGTGCATACATGATAGAGCGCTACACACTTCCAAAAATGGCCAAGATATGGGAGCCTCATAATCGCTTTGCCAAATGGCTTCAAGTTGAAATACTTGTATGCGAGGCAATGGCCAAAGAGGGGATGATCCCAAAGAAATCAGCGGAGAATATTAAGAAAAAGGCGAAATTCTCTGTTGATAGGATCCAGGAGATCGAGGAAGAGGTAAAACATGATGTTATTGCCTTTTTGACAAATGTGGAGGAACAAGTTGGCCAGGATGCACGATTCATCCACATGGGGCTTACATCATCTGATATCTTAGACACTGCCCTTGCCTTACAACTCAAAGAGGCAATGCAGATAATCATAGATGATGTTGGTAGTCTTCTCGTTGTTTTAAAAGAGAAGGCCTTTGAGCATAAGAATACTGTAATGATTGGTCGTTCCCATGGCATCCATGCAGAACCCATAACATTTGGTCTTAAGCTGGCAGTATGGTACAGCGAAATGAAAAGGAACCTTACAAGACTTGAGCAGGCATTGGATGTAGTAAGCTACGGCAAGATATCCGGGGCAGTAGGGACTTTTGCTAATATCCCTCCAAGAATCGAAAAATATGTCTGCACTCATTTAGGTCTAAAGCCGGCGGAGATCTCTACGCAGATTGTTCAAAGGGACAGGCATGCACACTATTTTACTGCACTGGCCATCCTTGCAGGCTCAATTGAAAAGATAGCCGTGGAGATAAGGCATCTCCAAAGAACAGAGGTTGGAGAGGTAGAGGAGGCGTTTGCTCCGGGTCAAAAGGGTTCATCTGCTATGCCCCACAAAAAGAACCCTATTGGTTCAGAAAACCTCTCAGGACTGGCTCGGCTTGTTAGGTCCAATAGCATTGCAGCCATGGAGGATATGCCACTTTGGCACGAACGGGATATCAGTCATTCCTCTGTGGAAAGGGTAATCGCACCAGACAGCACTATCCTTATAGATTACATGCTCAATCGATTGACAAGGATGATAAAAAATCTGGTGGTGAATAAAGATACTATGGCAAGGAACCTTGAAAAACTAAAGGGTCTGATCTTTTCTCAGCAGGTCTTACTGGCCTTGATAGCCAAAGAATGCTCACGTCAGCATGCCTATTCATTAACACAAAGAATCTCTCTCCAGGCCTGGAATACTGGGGAAGATTTCAAGCAACTTCTTTTAAGCGATCCAGATGTCCAAAATTACCTTGACAGTAAGCAAATAGAGGAGATATTTTCCCTTAATTATCATCTAAAACATGTGGAGGAGATCTTCGCTAGGGTATTCCAAAAATAGGATAATTCCTCTTGTATATCCAGTTTGCTTCCTTGCTATACTCTTGTATCTTTTTTCGGCATGTGCTTCATCCCAGAATTTATATAATAAACTTTCTGATACAGAGTATATTTCCTCAGATTATAAAATTGTTCTTGAGCATAAGGGTTGAAAAAGGTGCAGACCCGGAATCAATAAAAAATAGAGTCAGATCAGGTTTGCAATTAACAATCTGAAGATAAGGCTACTATTATCTGAAAGGATAATAGTGTACTTTGAGCAATACAAAGTACGGGTCAATACCAGGACGGGAAAAAATGATTGAAATGATACAGAGAGATGGAAAATGAAAAGTCCAGAGATAGATATGGGTCCTATTAGGAAGGGGAAAAAGAAGAAAAGAAGGCGCACTGAGAGCCAAGATCGTCTGACAGTCATGATCTTTAAGAGAGTGGGCAAGCTAAAAACATTTAAAATATCTTCCCTACTTATATTACTGGCGTCCTTGTTCTTACTTATCTATATTGTGCTTACCATTTTTCTGACCAACAAATACCTTGCATACTTTTATCCTATTGAATCCATTTATCCTTTTAGATGCGTAGGGATAGATAAATTACAGAGAAATAAAATAGACGAACTCAAGAGAGAACTTATCAAGACAACAAAAACTCTTGAGAGATCCAAACAACATATTGCCCTATTGGATGACTATATCAGGGAGAATAAAGAACAAATTCCAGAGCCAATGTCCTCAGTTAATTATACTGAATCATCTTTGCCCAAACTTGTGGATATTAGTGAACTAAAGGTAGAAAGAAATAAATCGACAATTAATGTTGACTTCAGGATTGTAAACAGACAGTTAAATGAGGGACCTATAGGCGGATATATATTTGTCCTTGCCAGCATAAAGGATTCAGATAAATCTGAGGTTTGGGTTTATCCTAGCTCACCGCTCAAAGATGGGCTCCCCACAAACTATAGGAGTGGGCAGCGTTTTTTCATACAGAGATTTAAATCAGTCAGCAGTAAATATACACTCAGCAAATCAATCAATAAACCACTCATCTTGGAGATACTTGTCTACGATAGAAATGGTAAATTGATCTTAAAGAAGGTCGTTGAGGCATAATCTAGAACTCTAATCCACAAATGACGTAGCAAGGTTAATTGGCCAGACGAAGGATAAGTATGTCATCCCAGGGATCTGATTTTTTAACAGCTACCTTTATCTCTTCACCTGGTGATAACTCAAGACCACTTATTGTTGGAAGGTCAGCAACGAAAAGTAAATCGGTTAATATTACCAAATACTTATATTTAAGTTTTTGGAAAACAATAGCATTAAAGCTATCATTTATGCGTCCTGCAAGATACTTAAGAATCCAATACCGGACCTGGTTCCTCTTCATCAAATCAATATCTTTTAGTGTCTGTTGTATCACCATATTTAGCTCTTTAAGTCTTAATTCTTCATAAACAGGCCTTTTTTTGAATATGGCAGAATAGATTTGCCTCTGGACAAGCACGTCTATATATCTTCTTAATGGGGAGGTTGCGTTGGTGTAAACATCAACCCCAAGGCTACTATGTGGATGAGGTATTGTGTCTATAAAAAGAGGCCGAAGCTTGCGCCTTTGCTGAAATACATAATAGATATAATTAGATTCATCTATTGATAGTCTTTCTTGAGGTGGTTCCTGGCTCCTGTAAAGGATAGGCAGGGCTTTCTCGAAGGAAAATTTTGCTGCTAGCAAGTTATACAGAATCATACATTCTGAGACGATAATCTTAGCAGGAGTGTTCTGTTCTATCAGCCTGGGACGTATATTTGAGTTATTGTCGAATTCAAAATGGATCTCTGGAAGAGGGATAAGTATGGCCCCATTTGCAACCCTCTTTTGCCTGAGGGTCTGGCACAATTGATAGAGGGCAGGAAAAACTGGCTCTTCCATATACACTGCATTTACTTGATCGTAGGTAAACTGTTTTTCTATCCTTACAATGGTGGGTATAAAATGGAAGTTTATGATGTTCCAATCCCTATCAAAATTTGCAAAAAGGGATATAGCAAACCGTTTTAAACCTTTTACCAAACTTAATGCATTGTTAGAAAGGTTTGAAGGGAGCATGGGGATTTGATTAAACGGAAGGTAGATTGAGCTTGCTCTATTAAAGGCCTCCCTATCTAAGTGTCCATCAACCTTGATAAATGGAGTTAAGTCGGTAATATGAACACCGAGCCTGTAACCTTTCCCAGTAGGCTCCAAGCTTAATGCATCATCAAAGTCCCTGGTATATGGTCCATCAATGGTAAAGATAGACAAACCTGTTAGGTCTTCCCGATCTGCAGAATCTAGCTCTTTTCTTATTACAATATCTGTTTCTTTAAGGACCGGCTCACCGAAATCGGTCCTGATTTTAAACCTATGAAGATCAAGATTCTCATCCTCATCCCATATATTCAGGTTTACTAGTAAGTGGCGAGCCTTGTCTATATCCTTTATTCCAGCCCTGGAAAATATTTCCTTACCAAGCTTATAATCTGGGGCATCCTTTCCATAAAGGGCAAGCTGAATGAGTAGTTCAATAACCTTGTCCTTTAAGGGGAGCTCCTCAATATGCCTATTATCTATTATCTCCTTAAGGAAGTTTGCTCCTTCTGCTAACTCCCTTTCTTTTAATTCAGCAGCTTCTCTGGCCTTTATTATTTGTTCCACCTTATCTGGACTATTGGGGATAAAGAAGCCATCTTTCATTTTAAAATAGACCCCGTCAGCAAAGAGGGCCCTAACCAGAGCAGATATGTGATCATCAGTGATATCTCTACCAAAGGAAAGCTGTGTAAGATATTGATAGTTAAAAGCCCTATTTTCCTCATGGGTAAGTTCCCAGAGATCTTGAACAGATGTCTTTGTCATATAATTAGTCCGTATCTTTTCAAGTACTTTTAACTCTTTTAGTAATTCTCCCCTTGACTTAGAAGTATTTAAGATGGCAGATGAAATGAGGAGAGCTCTTTTGGGAGAAATACTCACCTCATGGTTAGATATGGTTAAAAGCTGTAACTTGTTTCCCCTATCTTTCAGACAGACAGAGAGTATAATTTTTCTCTGGTCAATGTATTCAATAATTTTTCCCTCAGCCATAAAAAATCCTTAATCCACCTTAGGCAATAAAGGGTTTAGAGGCAAAATTTGATGACCCCATTAGAATGCCTTGTAAAATTCTAACGGTGTTATTTACTAGAGGAAAGGAAAGAGATCATGGCTAAAATAATGATAATAAGGCCCAGACTTGCATATATCACTGTGCCTATGATAGAGCCTTCGATAGTTTTAAGCAATAGCGTTTTATTGTAAAAGTATCCGATATAAAAGACAAAAAGAAATGACACTGCAAGCCCTAACTGCATCCGACTGAGCAGGAGACAGATAGAGATTATAGCAACAAAAGAGATAACCATATAAAGGGGTACACCAAGAGTAACAATAGATAATATATCCACTGGATCCATAATTACCTCCAT
>JAUWZC010000256.1 GCA_030615565.1 Desulfobacteraceae bacterium
GGGAAAACCACTGCCGTGGATCTTTGGGCGGATCAATTTGATCAATATCTCTATTTGAATCTGGAGCTTCAGGAGGATAGATCCCTATTCGAGCGGGAGTTAGGATTTGAAGAGCGCGTGGAATCTATCTTCTTCTATAAAAACGCTATTAGAGATAAGGGGAAGACTCTCCTGTTTATTGACGAAATACAAAACGCACCACAAGCTGTAACGGAGTTGAGATATTTTTATGAAAAAGCGGGAAATATTTTTGTCATTGCAGCAGGTTCCCTGCTGGAATCGTTGATGGATCGGCATATAAGTTTCCCTGTCGGGAGGGTCGAATATCAGGTTATGCGTCCGCTATCGTTTCGTGAATTTTTAGAAGCCAGTGATGAAACTCAGGCAATACGAATCTTCGATCAAATACCG
Source organism: Desulfobacteraceae bacterium (assembly GCA_030615565.1). Lineage (GTDB taxonomy): Bacteria > Desulfobacterota > DSM-4660 > Desulfatiglandales > B25-G16 > B33-G16. The sequence continues at coordinate 412 of JAUWZC010000256.1, forward strand.
ATGCCAAATTATGCCCACGAAAGGCTGCTGAGATTATTCCACCGATTTGCGTTCATTGGGGGGATGCCAGAAATCGTTAAGGTCTACCTTGATACCAAAGACCTGAACCGACTGAAGCCTGTTTATGAAAGCCTTATCGTTTCCTATCTTGATGATGTCGAGAAATATGCGTCCAATCAAACCCAGTCTGCTGTGCTTCGTCATATTATCCGAAACTCATTTTTTGAAGCCGGCTCCCGCATTACCTTTCAAGGTTTTGGTAAATCGAATTATCGCTCGCGGGAGATGAGTGAGGCGTTTGCTGTTCTTGAGAAAGCTATGCTTTTACACCTTATATATCCCACCACGCATGCCCAACCACCTTTGTTGGTTGACCGAAAAAGATCACCCAAACTACAACTTCTGGACACTGGCTTGGTAAATTATTTCGCAGGGTTACAGAAGGATCTGTTTCAATCCGCTGACCTCAACAATGTATATAAGGGCAAGGTCGCCGAACATATCGTGGGCCAGGAATTGCTGGCAGTGAATACGTCGGTTCTGCATGGGCTCCATTTTTGGGTTCGCAAGAAAAAGCAATCCAGTGCAGAGGTGGATTTTATAGTGCCCTTCGGTGATTATCTAATACCCATAGAAGTCAAATCCGGCGCCGCAGGACGCTTGCGTTCTCTGCACCAGTTTATCGACCAAGCCCCTCACCCCTATGCTGTGCGGTTTTATTCAGAGGAGGTATGCATCGATACTGTCAAAACCATCGGCGGAAAGCCTTTCTTCCTGCTGAATCTGCCGTACTATCTTGTCAACAGGCTCGATGATTATTTGGATTGGTTTTTAAATGAGGTGAAAAAGAAATCGCATAAATGACTTAAATTACTTAGTTCTTGACCGAAAACCTCGGAATAATGATTTTATATTTTACTAAGGTAATTTCAACAGGTTAAAATTACTTAATGTTTTCAATCCAAAATCCGCAATCCAAAATCCAAAATCGTGCCTGAATGGACTTTTCGTTCAGGCACTACTTAGGTTGCCATCTTGAATGAGGCTTTCAGCAAGATCGAGATGAACTCCGCGACTGAGAAATTTCCTTAAGCTATAAAAAAATTTCTCTCCCGTTTCGCAGGATCGAAATGAGAAATGTGAGATGGATGCGATTATTGAAGAGATGAATGAGGCTTTGGCGGCGTAAGATGAATTTACCATTCGATATGCGTCATCTAAGACACCCTTTAACTTATAACTTGAAGGGTGATTCAGACCAAGATGAAAAATCGAAGGTCACATTCGATTTAATCAAAGAACTTGCCAATGCTATTAATTTGATTATCCAAAACAGCCTACTAGATGATTTAATCCAGCCCCCTGAGGCGTTTTCAGAAACTCCCTATACCAATAAGCCCTCTACGTTCCTGCAGCCGGGAGAGACTATTTCCCACTCAGTTCGTTTCGATAATGGATTTGAGCAATTGATTTTACCCGATGTGCAACATCTTTTTTTACGTATCATTCCTACTTCAACAATCTCTCCCATTCGAAATAGCATGGCTGCATTGGAATTAATTCGATCTGGCAATCTAATGCCAATGAGCGGCGGCAATATTAGCTGGTCAACTGGGAGAAATAAGTATGGGGCTTATTCATGTTCTTTCGAAGACAGAAACATTCTTAGATTTAGTCAGATTTTCAAGAACGGAGAACTTTGGGGTATTGATGCAGATACCATAGATAAAAGAAAGCGCATGGAATGGGCTAAGGTGGATTTTGGCTATTTCCCTTGTGTTGATTTTGAACAGATATTCTACAGAACGCTTGTTAATTATTTAGATTTTGCAAAAACAACATTGAAAGTGCCTTTACCACTAAAGTTGATTGCTGGTGCCACCGATGTCGAAGGTTACCGAATGCCTCATCCTCCAGGGATGCATTTTGGTGGCTTTGAAAGGTTTCGTGGAAACATTGTGGAGCAACATATCATTTGTGATGGCATAGTAGAGTCATATGATCTGGACGCAACTCAAATCTTATTACCTTTCTTCGAATACGTCTGGGAAGAATGTGGGCTAAACAGACCAGAAAAAGGTGTTTTCGGTTTTTGAGGTCAACTATCTATATCTGATAATTACTGAGTGACAAATTCATATCTAATAAACGGAAATCTAACCAGCCTTTGAACGCCGGCTTGACCCGTTGTCTTGATGAGCCAAATAAGGAGATTGACGCGATCTGGGCCGAAGAGGCTCAGAAACGATTAAGAGCACATAGGGAGGGGAAAACAAAAGGAGTCCCATTTGAGGACGTTTTTGAAGAAGCACCGTAAGAGTGAAAATTCTTTTTGACAAACTCGCCTATATTATTGCGATTGCACATTGTCATAAGCGCCCAGATTACTGGGTCGACCGTATCTTGGATTAATCCTAACCGCAGGCTGTACACCGACTGCCAAATCGCTGGCGCTCTTTGCCAGTCGGTCAGCCCGGATGATGAGTTTCTTTAAGATCCTGCATGCCGAGGAGCTTGGGAGGCAATGGAATAAAGCGCATCCAGAAAGAGAAGGCTTTTTGCCTAAGCTTTTTGTAAAACAGCCTGCTCTAGCTAGTTTGCTGTTGCAAAAACCTTTCCTCTATCCCCTCAGAAACCTTCTTCATATCACCCCA
>JAUWZC010000212.1 GCA_030615565.1 Desulfobacteraceae bacterium
TTCTTGGCATAAGTCAGGGCGGTCTCATAACAGCGCTGCATCAGGCCCAAGCTGCCCGCTGTGAGGATCTGGTCCTCCCAGGAGCGGACGATCTTAAGAGGTCCTCTTCCCTCAAAGGGACCGATTACACACTTTGAGGGGACAGGACAATTTTCAAGTGAGATGGTTGAGATGGCCGTTCCGTTGTACCCCAGGCTGGGGAGTCTTTTACCAACGGAAAGACCTTCACTGTCTTTTTTGATCAAGAAGAAGGCAAGGCTTTCTTCCCTCTTTCCTGCAACGGCGATCCAGTCGGCAATCGGGCCATTCACCACATGACATTTGGCCCCAGTGACCAGGAAATCGTCGCCAACTGGAACTCCAGTGGTATTTAAAGGATTGTTCTCAATATTCATGCCTCCCTCTGAGAGGGCCACTGTTCCAATAAGCCTCCCTTCTTTTAAGGCAGGGAGAAGTTGGCTCTTCTGATCTAGAGTGCCATAAATAGCTATCAGGCGTCCAAAGATCCGTGCATTCACATCCACTGATAAGAAGAGAGACGGAGAGATCTTGGCAAGGCTTTCCTGGGCTGCCACCAGGCCCACGGCCTCTTTACCATTTTCCAGCCCAAGCGTCAGATAGCCAACCTGTCCTAAGGTCTTCAGCCACTGTGAGACCACAATTCGAATCATGTTGTCATCTCCGCTTCCCAGTTTTGCAAGAGTGGCCTTTGAGTCGGTATCAAATACTCCTTTTACCTTCTCACAAAGAATCTTTTGTGTTTCACTAAAATCGAAATTCATTGCTACAGTTCCTTCAAATCAGTTTTGATATAATCCTTTTTGAGATCTCCGAGGTGCCTCCTCCTATGGGTGCCAGCCGGCTATCCCTGAAGTACCTTTCTACCTCATATTCGTGACAGTATCCATAACCGCCATATAGTACCACAGCATCATTTGCCGGCTTCAGACTCCAATCCCCAATAAAGAGTTTGGCAACCGCAGCCTCTAAATGATTGAGAGGCCTTCCCTGGTCCTTACACCAGGCGATGCGGTAGCACAAGGACCTGGCCGCTTCAATAAAGATCTTAATGTCTGCCAATTTATGTTTGATGGCCTGGAAATCTGCTATGGGCCGACCGAACTGGTAACGCTCCTTTGCATATCGAGCACATTTCTTGAGTACATAAGTCATCCCCCCTATAAAGGGTGCCAGCAAAGCACTCCGATCCCACTCCACAGTCTGCAGGGCCATAAGAAACCCTGCCCCTTCCTGTCCGATCAGATTTCCATCCGGGATCTCACAATCTTCGAAGATCAATTCAGAGGTATGAGAGGTTCTCACACCCATTTTGTCCAAATTCTTTCCGGCTGAAAAACCGGGGGTTCCCCTCTCCACTATAAAGGCAGAAATCCCGGCGTGTTTTAAGTCCTTACCTGTCTTGGCATATATAACCGCAACGTCAGCAACTGGACCATTTGTAATAAGCATCTTGTTTCCGTTCAGGATATACCGCTCCCCACGTTTTTCGGCCCTGGTGGCAATGGAAGCCACGTCAGAGCCTGCGCCTGGCTCGGTGATACCCATGCATCCAATACATTCACCTGAAGCCAGTTTAGGGATATATTTTTTTTTCTGGGTATCTGTCCCGTGTGCAAAGATGGTATCAGCGCAAAGAAAGGTGTGGGCCCCGTAAGCAAGGGTTAGTCCACCATCTACCCCGGCTTCACCTAATGCCTCTCCAGTCAGGACAGAGGTCACCACGTCTGCATCGCTTCCTCCAAGTTCTTCAGAGAAATGAAGACCGAGGATGCCGAATTCACCGAGCTTTCGAAAGGACTGAAAGTCAAATTCTCCCTTGAGATCATGTTCCTGAACCCTGGGCACAATCTCTTTTTTTGCGAAACGCATCACCTGCTCCTTGAACATCAACTGCTCTTCGGTGAAAAAAAAATCCATAATTACCCCACTTTTTTATTCTTCCAGGCTTATTCCTCAAGCCGATAGCCTTTGGGAATGGGTTGTCCATCTACATAGACATTATTATCTTCATCTATAGAAAAGCGCCCCCTTGCAATCATCTCCACTGTTAGAGGGAAGATCCTCCAGTCACCTAACTCTTTAAGACGCTTTTGGTGTTCATCGACCACTTTTTTAAAGGCTTCTCTGTTTTCAAGTAGTTCTAGTAAGGAAAAAGGCAATTTTACCTTTAGGGCGTTTGAGACCATCAACAGGGGCCCAGTATCTACGCCTGCATCTGTCCATATGGTTGAGGAACGTATGGAAGTTTCTCCATTGGCTATTGCATCTGCCACTGCATGATCACCAACGTACTTCCTTTTTCCATCAGGCGTGAGTATAGAAAGATCACCTGGATGTACATTGACACATCTATCTAATGTCAGATAACTCATATATCCTGCCAGGGCTATTATATCTATATCAAAGGCCTTGATCAAACTAGATGCCACAGAGTCAAACTCCCTCCTGGCTGATATAGTTACAGGGGTTAAGGCAGTCCTCTTTAATCCTTTTAGGGAGTAGAATTTTCTTATATCGTAACTGAAGTAGGGAATTCCTTTATCAAGGGCGATTTTTTCCCCTGCTGAGCTACCACCAGAGCGGTCACTAAAGATGAAGATAATTTTAAAGGGAGACCCACCTGGCTCCTGCTCCAGTTCCTTTTCTCTTTCAAGCAGGCGGATAACATTGGTTCCTGAGCCTGACATAAAGGCAGCAATCCTCATGACCCTGCCCATTAGTTGAGGATCAAAGATTAGTGTAATTGTCATTATAGTTATCTTTTTAAGAGTCGCTCTACAGGTCCGATTTTAAAGGGGCTTCCTTCCTCTAACGCCTTAAGAACTGTTCCCCCACCTGTAAAATAATAACATTTAGGATTATCCAGGCCTTTCATATATATACCAGGGCATGAATATTTTAATTCCTCGATGGTATCACCCCCTCCGTATAGTTTCAGGGCCTGATTGTTTCCATCTACCGCCTTGTAAAGTGCCTTTGAGCCCTCACGAAAGTGAGGAATAAGACCCATAACCGCATTAACAAGGATGGTTTTGGCCGATTGAATTACATCTAGGATAGGACTGTCATGAAATGAGTCTGGATCAGCATCGAGGATGTAATTATATCTGTCACCTTTCCGGAAATCTTTAACAGCTATGGTTTTTGTTTTTCCTTCTTTCCTTTCCCCAAGATCTTCGGATTCCACAAGTAGTGGAAGTTCTACTATCTTTCTTTTTTCTTTATCTAACTGGACAAGCTCTTGAGCAAGATCAATATCTTCTTTTAGAATGCCAGCTATTTTTACACCATATTTAGCACAAAGAAAGATGTTATACATAACTCCGCCTAAAACCAAACGATCTACCCTTTTGTATAATTCTTTCAAAGGATCTATCTTTGTATCGTATTTAGTCCCGGCCACTATCGCTAAAAAAGGTCTGGTGGGGTTAAGCACCTTTTCAAGGTTTTTGATCTCCTCTTGTAATAAAAAACCCGCATAAGAAGGAAGATATTTTGTAATATCAAAGGTAGACACATGAGGTCGCCATGAGCCAAAGGCATCATTTATATAGATACCTGCCAGGCTGGCCAACTGCCTGGCAAGCCTGGCGCGTGCTGGTCCATCTGTCTGTTCGCCTTGAAACCACCTGATATTCGGAAGATAAACAGCCCCTATCGTACCCTCTCTTAACCTTAAAATAGATGCAAAAATAGATCTATCAATATTGGTTATCCCAATTTCAGGGTGGATAGTAAAAGCTGGGATCTCGATCTTTATCCGTAACTTTTTTTCCAAATAAGTAACAACGGGATCGACTGATCTATCTGGCAAGCAGTCTATCTTTCCAGTTCTCTTATCCCATGGTCTTCCAACATGGGTCATCAAGATTGGTTTTCCACCTCTTGAAACAATATTGAAGAGGGTGCCGAGACTCGCATCAATCCTTGAAGCATCTTTTATTTTCCCTTTTTTGACTGTATTATGGTCAACCCGAATGAGCACCACTTTATCTTTTATGTCTGCTTCCTGTATCAGCCTGAGAGTTGGAGTTGTCTTT
>JAUWZC010000133.1 GCA_030615565.1 Desulfobacteraceae bacterium
TTTTGATATGTAGGAACAAGTTCTTTTAAAAGTAAAAATATCTTTTCACTATCCTTATCTTCTCTGGCATGGGAAATCAATGAATCAATCTTTTTAATATAGTCCTTATCTATTTTTGCTGTAATTCTTGTAGAATAGATCTTTTTATGGAATGTGACAGTTGTTCCCTCCTCAGCGGTTAGCAATTCTTCAAAAAGCTTCTCTCCTGGCCTTTTTCCGGAGATAACAATAGGGATATCTTTATCCGGTTCTAACCCCGAAAGCCTGATCAATTCCTCTGCTACCTGATAGATAGTGATAGGCTTACCCATATCAAGAACAAATACCTCACCACCCTTGCCCATAGCCCCGGCCTGCATTACTAGTTGAACTGACTCGGGTATAGTCATGAAATATCTCTTCATCTCGTAATCAGTTATAGTAATTGGGCCACCCTTTTTTATCTGTTCCTGAAATATAGGTACCACACTACCTCTGCTTCCCAGAACATTACCAAAACGAACAGAAATAAATGCAGTCCGGCTATTTTGAAATCCCAGTATCAAATTTTCACCCACCCTTTTTGTGGCTCCCATAACACTGGTTGGGTTAACTGCCTTATCTGTGGAGATATTGATAAACCTTTTTATTCCAGATTTAATTGAAATCTTTGCTAGCACCTTTGTTCCATAGATGTTATTTAATATTGCCTCCCTTGGATTTGCTTCCATCAAAGGTACATGTTTATATGCGGCTGCATGAAAAACGGTATCAATATTATACTCATTAAAAATATTTTTATTTTTATTTTCATCCCTTATATCGCCAACAATAGATATTAAGGAAAGGCCAGGATATCTCTCTTTAATCTCCATATCAATATTGAAAAGTTCAGTTTCTCCCATATCCAGCATGATTAGTTTCGCCGGATCAAATCTGGCAACCTGCCGGCAGAGTTCAGAACCAATTGAGCCACCTGCCCCTGTAACTAATATATTCTCATTGGTGATATAAGAAGAAAGATGTTTTGTATCAATCTCTACCGGTTCACGCCCCAGTAGGTCCTCAATCGAGATATCCCTGATATCTCTCAGAGTTACCTTTCCATTAATCAAATCAGAAAGTCCTGGAAGGACCTTAACGTCCTTTATATCCGTTTTTCTTACATATTCCATTATTTCTCTTATCTCTTTTGAGGTAACAGATGGAATGGCAATGATAATTGCTTTAATATCAAACTTTTTTACAACTTTAGATATATCCTCCTTTCCCCCTAATACCTTAGCACCATGTATTAAGGTATGTTTTTTCTGAGGATTATCATCTATGAACCCAACTGGCAAATAACTGGATCGTGGTGATCTCACCATGTCTCTTACCAGCTGTTCACCAGCAGAACCAGCACCTATAATCAATATATCTTTTCTTTTTTTTCTGTTGGGGCCTGAATAATAAAGACGGAAAAAGGCCCTAATACCAGTAATAAAAAAGAAGGTAAGGAAAAAGTCGATAAAGACAACCGACCTAGGAAAGCCTGATAAGATTCTCATGTCTCGAAAAACCAATGCTATAAGCGCAATCATAGAAGAAGTTAAAGCCGAGGCCTTAATAACAGATAAAACTTCCCCAAGTGAGATGTAGCGGAAGGAGATATGATAGAGACGAAAAATCCAGAATACCAGGATCTTAAAGGGAACAAGTATCATTGCAATGAAAAAGATCTGACTAATATACCTTGTTCCTATTGCTTCAATTGAACCTAATCGAATTAAATAAGCAAGATAGAGGGATAATAGAATTAAAATTATGTCTATTACTATAGACAAAGATTTCTTGTGATAGGATGCAGCATTAAATAGTTTATCTAATTTTTTCCTCATTTAATTAACCTCCGAAATTAGAGATATCCCTTTCTTATCCTATTTTCCTGATTGTCCATGGTGTAATAGGTGGGCTACAGCATAGAGAACTTTATACTAGTGGTTAGGGGAATCATAAGATATTTGCACGGGTGGAGTATATTCGCACATGCCTTCTTCTATCCAAGGAACCTGCTTTTTGTCTTTTGCAACTGAGTATTGCTGATATAACGCGATTGAGATCTTCCTCCTTCATCGCTGTTCCCGAGGCCAAACAAAGACCCCGATTGAACAAATCCTCTGCTAACTCACCACCAATGAACGTAAGTGTTGAGGCGATCACTTCATCCCCCTGTCCAATTCCAAGAATCCGCAAGGCTAGATGTTTACCCTGTGGAATGTTTACCCCGTGAAATGCTTGCCATGTTGAATGCCTTAGCTTATTCAACCGGGGCCAAGCCAATTTCGCTGAGGTGAAGCTATTCCACCAGGGCATGGTCGCAGTCCCGCTGGCTACTGCAACCGCATTGGGAATTCCCATCTTTTCGGCAAATTCCCGCTCAAAAGCATCCACCATTGGACCCAAGGGCGCGATGTAATTGCTCTCAAAGGCCTTTTTTATAAAATTCATCTCTTCTCCACCCATGTGGGGCGGGGAAAGGAATATTCGTTCCGGGTTCTTCATTCTAATCTGTTATCAGTGCTCGAGCCGCATTCAAGAATCTATCAGCAGCTGCAATGGCTTTCTCAGCATCCGTTTGGGGTACATGTATGCTGACGCCATAATCACCAACGCCTCGCAATTCGAACAGCCAGTTCAAATCCTTACCCAGATTTTTCTCCAGGCGCCCCGTCCTGACAAACAGTTGGTGAATTGAAGCTATTACGCCGCTGTGTTTACCAAATTCCAAGCCATCATTCAGAAGAAGAGCTGTGGCAGCGTAAAATGCTCCGTAGTAAGCGCGTGAAGCGGCGAAATCGAAATAGCCCTCCAACGCCAATTTTCTGGCAGCGGCAATGGATTGCTCTGCCCTCTCCATATTAGCCTCGATTTCTACAGCATGTTTTTCTTTGCTCACAAGGCAAGTCCCTCACGTTTGGCAGTTCGATATAGTCCGATTTGACCGGCTTCGAATTCGTCCACAGCTGCTGGCTTGGCGGAGATAAGGATATCGGCTTCAAGTTGAACCGGATATAGGATGTCAATAATCTTTCGCAATTCTTGAAAATAATTAAGTGGCTGTGACAGGAGGACAAGTAAATCTATATCGCTTGAGTCATCAGCTTCCCCTCTTGCCATGGAGCCATATAGAATCAGTCCTTGAAATCTCTCTCCATAATGATATTTTATTCTTTTCTCAATTTCTTGGATCAAAGTTCTCATCATTTTCATAACCTTCGCTCCTTTGTTTACCCTGTGAGATTCCGTAGCGACATCATGGCACCGGGGTCTATCAGTTGAACTAGTCTTGCTTATTCAATTAGGTTATAAGACCATAAATGCGTAGCAATGTCCACCATTCCCAATGTATTGTAACAGGGGGGGGTGAGACCGGTTATTTCCGGACCTCCCCCTTCTTTCGCTTTCATCAAGCTCCCTTTCCAGGAGTGATGGGACTATACACCGCGAAGCCCTTAATCCACAAAAACTGGCATCGCATCCTGAAATAGGATGGGAGTCACACCGCCAATGAACGTAAGTGTTGAAGCAATCACTTCCTCCCCCGGCCCTATACCGAGTATGCGCAAGGCCAGGTGCATCGCAGCTGTTCCACTCGACACAGCCACTGCATAGGGAATATCCACCTTATCAGCAAACTCCCGCTCAAATGCATCGACCATAGGGCCTAAGGGAGCAACGTAATTACTATCAAAGGCCTCCTTTATAAAATGCATTTCTTCACCACCCATGTGAGGAGGGGAAAGAAATATTCGTTTTGTTCTTTTCATAAGAATAGCTAAAAGAGACTAATTTAAGAGTAGGGAATTTTTGTGTAAATCACTTTGCATATCGATGGGCAAATTGTTGAGGGAACGATTTAAGCCACAGGTGCCTCCAGCAAAAAGAGGGTCCCTTACTTTTGGTGAGCTATAAGATGGAAGCTATGTCTCTCCTGCTTGTTTCAGGGCTACGTCAACAATTGAATCACCTAACCGATAGCCACCATCGCGCATAGCTTGTAGCGCAGCACCAACATTATCTAACAGCCCACGTCTTTTGGCTTCAACAAGAACTCTAGCCGAGCCGATAACGTGCAGCCCGTAAATAGTACGTGCAATCTTCCTGGCTTTACGTTCATCAATCAGGACAGGGTTAGCATTCAATTCCCTGGCAAGCCCAATCACAGCAGCCTCTCCAGCATCAAGAGACGTTCTCAATAAAGGATCTACCGGGTTGGAAAGTGTCATGATCTTTATCCATTTTACTTTTCGGTAACTTGCCAATCCCGCATTTGTTGTTCCGCCTTCCAGAATCTCCTTATGCACTGCTTCGGGGACAGCAACAAGTTCAAAAAGATGCCTAAGAATATCAATGCGATCAATCATTGAAAGCGCTACGAGAGGGCCCCAGTTAGCTAATCGCAACGGGACAGGCCCGTATTGCAAATCAGCTTACCATTCATGTATCCATATCCGCAAATTCAGCATCGATCTCTGCCTGATCCCACTCCACACTGGCTGCACCATATCGCCGGCAGTCCAGTAAAAATGTCACACGTGACACTCCTGCTAGCCGTGCTGCCTGTCCAGATGTAAGCCGCCCCATTTCGTACAATTTGACTGCCAAAGCGAATCTGGCCTCTTGTTCAAACATCTCAGGACTAAGGTTTAGTACAGCAGGTATCATCTCGGGATACTCTATTTCTATCCTTCTCATGAGTTTAACCTATTATATTTTCTTGCCTTCTACTCGCACCGCTCTGCGATGCAGAGGAGCCGGGATGAGTTATAGCACATTCGAGGAGACAATAAAGCTTTTTTTTCAGAGTAACTATTCAGCCACCGATCTACGCTGATCATCACTGATTTTTTTTCTTTTATTATCATATACAAATCTTTTGAATTCTGTTTTTCTGCCAAAATTCAATAATAAGCCGACCTCAATATTTGTTGCCTACCCGCCATCGCGAGCTCAGGCGAGGCGGGCGGGCCTTCAAGTAGTTGATTAATTGAGCTTCATGTGCAGGGTCAAGGGTACGAACTGCTTTTAGTTCAACGATTACTTTTTTGTCTACAATCAAGTCTGGCTTAAAATCTCCGATTACTTTACCTCGAAAAAATACAGAAATATCTTTCTTCCTTTCTACACATAGTCCATATCCGGTTAAGACAATATATAAGGCATTTTCATAGACAGATTCCAGAAATCCATCACCAAGCTCGTTATAAACCTCATAAAAATTTCTAAGAATGATATCTGTGATCTCTTTGTATTTAAACCTATCTGCGTTTACCCTGTTGAATAGGGTTCCCTCTGGGAAATTCAACAGGGTGAATCTGTGTGAATCTGTGGCTGAATAGTTACGTTTCAGAAATACAAGCTGGCTTTAAATATGGCACCCTCAGCCAAAGATGCCCCAGGACCACGGCTTTTGAAACAAGAATCCTCTCTGGCCTCTTTTCCAGCTCCTACACCACGAAACCCGATCGGAATCAATAAATACAGGGGTGGCTCCCTAAAACAGAATCGGGGTCACACTGCCAATGAAGGTGAGAGTCGAAGCAATCACTTCATCCCCTGCCCAAATTCCTTTTTAACAATTCCCCCCAAAGTCTCAACAAACTCTTGGGCTTCTTCGTACCAATCGCATATTTCATTGGGATCAAAGCGGACTAAATCTGCGTAATCACCTTTCTGCCTGTTGTCAAATAACATATCATAAAATTGCCCTAATTCTGTTTTTACAAGGCCAGACTTTACAAAGTTTTGGTGGAAGAGCGACCGAATACCACTATGTTTAGCTGACGAAAGTCCCTTTGTAAGCAGTAGAGCAGAAACAGCATAAAAACAAGCATAATAAAGACGATTAACAAAGGTATTACCGTATCCTCGTTCTAAGAGAATATTAGCCTCTTCAAGAGATTCTCGAGCCCGCTCAAGGCGATAAGTTATCAAAGTGCGTGTCTCTTCTTTCATAAAATAACACCGTCTCTTTCAATATTTTGATAAAATGGCATTGCACCATACAATGCTGAATTCCAATCTTTTTTGCTTAACAAGATAACCGTCAAGACAGCTACAGTTTCTATCTCTATCGGAAATAACTGACGACGAAAAGCATCCTCCCTTTTAAGAGTAACTTCTCCGTCAGCTAGAATAAGTAAATCATAATCGGAATCTGGTTCCGCATCACCTCGTGCTCTGGAACCATAGAGAATTACTTCTGCAGAGGGATCAATGCTTTCAATCGCAGTGCGACACCTTGTTAATAAAATCTTCTCTTCTTCCGCACCAGTCTTATATTCTTGCAGTT
>JAUWZC010000093.1 GCA_030615565.1 Desulfobacteraceae bacterium
GGCTCCATTGATCTCATTGTCGTTCGGGAAAATACTGAGGGCGAATACTCTCAGGTGGGAGGACGGTTTAAAAGAGGATCTCCCGACGAAATAGCAATTCAGACATCAATCTTCACCCGTAAGGGCACAGAGAGGGTGATACGGTATGCCTTCAATCTTGCTCGCAAACGGCAGAAATTAAAAGAACACAGTGATTATGTAGGAATGGTTACCAACTGTTCCAAATCCAATGCATTGAACTACTCAATGGTTTTCTGGGATGAGGTCTTCAATGAAGTATCTAAAGACTATCCTGATATAGCGAAGGATTTCGCACTCGTAGATGCTCTCACTATGTGGTTTGTAAGAAAACTGGATTATTTTGATGTGATAGTAGCCTCAAACCTCTTTGGTGATATTATTACAGATCTGGGAGCCATGCTCCAGGGAGGCATGGGCTTTGCTGCCGGCGGGAATATTAACCCGGAAAGGGCCTTTCCCTCAATGTTCGAACCTATTCATGGTTCTGCGCCGAAGTATACAGGCAAAGGTGTCGTAAATCCGGTGGCTTCAATAGAAGCAATGCGCATGATGTTAGAGCATTTAGACCTGGATACCCCAGCGAAAAAGGTGAGGAATGCAGTAGAATATATACTTGCTGACGGCAAGGTGAAAACACGAGATATGGGCGGAAACGCCACTACTAAACAGATGGGAGATGAGATTGCTTCAAGGGTGGGTAATCTGCTTGACCATGAATAAGAGCAAAGTAATACACCTGGAATCCAAAGAACGCCTTTTTGAAAAGGTAAGAGCGTATATCGAATCAATAGAGATTGATTGATAAGAACTCGCTTTTTGTGACAAGAAGTATAGGGAAACTATCGTTGTGTGTCAACAATGATCACTTACATGATGTCGGGTCAAATCTTTATGAATCCCAGAAAATTAGAATGGTGGGCTTATGGAATGCTTTGCCTTGGTCCTATAATGTTTTTCAGGAGGAAAAGTACAGACTTGTATCCGTATACTGAAAAATTCTGGGTTTTCAGTTTTGCACAATCATAGCAGTATGTTGCACTTTTTAGTGAAAGGACGGCGAAAGGGCCTTATACAACATATTGTGTTACAACAATCTGGTTCGACCTCCGATAACATTTCACTCGGGGGGTGCGAAACTTGAATTATTTACTTTTATAGAGATCAGTACTCAGATATTTGAGACCAGAATCTATCATCAATGTAACTACTGTGGCATCTGGTCCTAATTGCTCCGCTACTCGAATTGCTGCAACAACATTTGCCCCTGAAGACGTACCTGCAAAAAGAGCCTCCTCACAGGCTAAACGCCGGGCCATATCTTTTGCCTCATCCGTTTTAACCGCTATGATTTCATCAATTAGGCTTGGATCCCATAATGGAGGAATGTAGCCAATACCAGTTCCTTCAATATTGTGAGCTCCAGTTTGGCCACCCGAAAGAACCGCCGACTCAGCCGGTTCGACTGCTATTATCTGAACGCTCAGTTTGTAGCGCTTTAACACTGTCGCCACACCACACGAAGAAGCAGCAGTTCCTACACATTGAACGAATGCATTAACCTGTCCCTGTGTTTGTTCCCATATTTCTTCGCCCAAGGGATAATAACCAGCGATGTGGTCAACATTTTTGAGTTGGTCAGTCCAGTAAGAGCCTGGCTTCTGGCTGATTTTTTCGGCGGCTTCGATCATATCCAAAATAAGTTTTTTTGTGGTCTGGCCGCCTTCACTCGGTACAAGTGTAAGTTCAGCGCCAAAAGCCCTCATTTGATCACGTTTTTGCTGACTAAATGCATCGGAAGTGACGAGATGAATACGGTAACCCTTCGCAGCACAAATTAACGCGAGTGATGTGCCGGTGCTACCACCTGTGTACTCAACAATGGTGCCCCCAGGCCGCAATCGACCATCCTCCTCGGCTCGTGAGATCATGGCTTGTGCCATACGATCTTTCATGCTACCTGTCGGGTTTGTCCATTCAAGTTTTACCAGAACTTTTGCATAACCAGGCGGAACAACCTTGCAAAGCCGCACTAATGGCGTGCTACCAATAGCCTGTAGAACGTTGCTAGCAATACTCATTTCATTTTCCCCGTTATGTGTTTGATTTAGCTATCTCTTCCAATTTATTTTTCATCCAAGATTGTGTTGTCTCGCGGCGCTCTTCAGCCTTAACCCGCCCCGCTTGTAACTCTACCAAGATGAGAGCATGGTCGGAGCGAGTAATCGGCTGATATGGGTGTGTGTGAATCGCCACAAGCTTTATTCGTCTTGAATGGCAGCACGAACCTTCTCCACAACCTCATCAGAAATTTCCTTCAGGTTGTGTACTGATTGAACGTGTTCAGCGGCCTTTTTCAATACTTCTTCCTCGGTTTCAGCACGAATCACAGCTTCACACTCAAAGCCAACATCACTACAGCGCAGTACTTTTGTCATTTGTTAATCACCTCCTCTCACCATTGGAATACTGGAATTGAGTCAGATCATTAAAATTCTACCAGCGCCTTCTGTAAAATAGATCTGAAAATTAATAGCTGTTAATAAAACAAAAAAACGTTCTATTAGGAGCAAGGCGTACACATTTTAAGTGGTTTCTCCATAAGAATAACCCTCTTTGAAAGGTTGGCATAAGGAGAAATGATAGACACTTCATATTAGTCATTGCAAATATGAAATCTACACAGCCTCTGGGACTAACTCCTGCACCTCATGGATTTTAGAGAAGGGTATATTCGCACGTTTGTTTAATTCTTTAACAGCATCAGAGCTTGGAGCCTCGAAATAACAATGGGTCTGTTCTGTTTCTGGAATAAAAAAGCTCCGTAACCATCGGACAGGGATACCTTCTTCAGTCATTTCATCTGCACACGATTTGGCTCTAAGCCCAGCACCCGTAAGAACTTCGGGTGTAATACCTGGCAAATGACGTATCGCAACATAACATGCCATGGCAAACCTCCTTTCTATTTTTCTTCTGGTTCATAAGGTTCAAGTAATGCGAGTAAATCCTCTCGCTGAATACGCAGTGCTCGCTCTCCAGCGAGGCGTAGAGCTGGCAATTTGCCCGTGCGGATATAACCACGAATCGTTTGAGTATGTATGTCTAGAAATTCTGCAGCCTCATCAGGACTAAAAAACTGCTTTTCCTTAAATTCAATTGCGGATTTATTTCCAGTACCAATCTTCGAACTTGGTTCTAGTTTCTCCAATGAAACGGGTTGCCATTTCGACAAAGCCGATCGCCATTCCATGCCGGAAATACCGTATTTTTCTTTCAATTTAGCCATGAGTCCACTGTCCTCATAGGCAAAAGCTACAAGAAGATGAACAAGCTTTACCTTTGAGGAGTTATCTTTTCGGGCAATATGTGCTGCTCTCTCAAAAACAGCTACTGTGTCGGAACTATAGGCCACCTTTTGTTTATTGGTTTTACCAGGGTCATCCTTTAAAGCTTCTCCAGGAGCTTCTCCAAGCTCTTCAAGGTCAATTGTTAATGGACCGATCTGAACAATATCGAAACGAGCAATGACCTGAAAAAGCCCTACTAAAAGATCATCTCTCGTTACCTTTGGGCTTTTTCGACGCTTGGCACGCTTGATAGCAGCTCTTATAGCTATAGAAACAGGATCTTCCATGGTTCTATTATTAGAAACTAATATCAACTAAACTCATCTAATATAATATTAATTTTTGAATGTCAAGAAAAAAGCAAAGGTCAGAAGGAAGCCGTAACAATTCTCTTCCGGATATCAACAGCTCCTCTTCGGCCAAAGTGGAAACGCTCAGATCCAAAACCCCCTCCTTTTCCTGAGGGGATGTGGAATATCCAGATATGTCTATTTTATTACCGGTTTAAGATCGTCGACGTACTTTCGGGAAATTGGGTAAATGAGGGTCAATGGGGAGTATTGAGACCCGTGGCTTTCCGTCTCCATCTTACGATGGGTTTGGCTTTATCGAGAAGATTACACTCCAAACAGAATTGACAAGATTCTATTAGGAGCAAGGCATACACATTTTGGAGTGTTTTCCCATGGGGTAACATCCTTGTCAGAGGTTAATAAATAGAAGGGAAAAAATAGTTACAGAAAATGATATTAGAAAGCATATAAATGACAAGAAAAATCGATTTCAAGAAACGGCTCAGCAGTATCTAATTGATTGTCTTGACGAAAGGTGATGTAAATCCCGTATATTGTGGTGTGTCTCTATTCTAATAAAGTTTTGATTTCTTGCCATAATCGATCGTACAGCCAAATTAGATTTTATTCAAGGTTTCGTTTGCTAGTCATAAGTTTTTCGGCCTACAAATTGTTACCAATCATAGCAGTAATCGTTAGTCATAGACTATGTACAATTTATTGACAAACTAAACGAAAAAGGCAGAGCCAAAATGACCCTGCCCTTGCTCTTTGACAATCAGAAGTTTTTTTAACATCTCTCAGTTATTTGAATGTTCTGATTTTTACTCTTCTTTGCTCCATTGCCTAGGGGCAGTTGAGAACAGGCCCTTAAGGCCCTAGTGAACATCTATGCAAAAAATAATCTTCTTCTCGCTGCTTTCACTTCACAGTGCTTACCATTATTTTTGCCTCAGAAAATTCCGCCGTACTCCCTGGGGGGCCTCCTTTTTTTTCTATAATTTTAACCCCCCTTGTTTTCATCCCTACTTCCCTTGAACGGGTTTGTACCATATAGATACCTCCGGCTGGAGCCAGATCCAGCTCCCCAAGCTGGGCAGTAGAGGCATAAAGGGTAATGTTCTCTTCCCCAAAAGGTGGCCTTACCTCCAGTTCAAATCTATCCCTGCCTGAAGGTATTTCATAGATAACACCGCCATTGAAATAATTGTCACTCCTGAAAGGGTTGGTCATGAGTTGGATTAGACGTCCTGCAGCATCCTGATAGACAATCCTGGCATAAAAGGGCTTATTGCCCTTCAGGTAGATCTTTATCCTCTCACCAATTTGGTATTTTTTCCTATCGGTCCAAAGCTTCACTGTAAGGGGGACATTAGGGTCATCAAGGAGATCTTTGTGCTCTGTAATCCTTGCCATTGCCTCTTTGTCAGGTATCACTTCAGCCTTTATCCATACCTTGAAGCATTCTCCTGAGAGCTCGTCCTTATACCAGCCAAGTTCCTTCATCTCAATAACGCTCACATTTGCTCGTGCATATGCATCCATTATATCATTTTCCAGTTGGAAGTCCTTTACCTTTGTCTCGCTTTTTATATATGTTTTTGCAGACTCTGCTGCTTTCCTCTTTGCATCTGTTACAGCCTCATGTCTTGTCTGTTTTCGTGATTTATCCTCCCCCATACAGGCATAACCCTCTGTCTCAGTGATAGTGGATTGGATCTGTTCTTTAGCATTAACGTGAAAGCCAATAAAAATTAGCGCTAAAAATCCAGATAATACAAGCCATGCTCTCATAATATACCTCCTTGCATCTTATCTTAGCTTTGCTATCTATAAATCAAGCCTCACTATGTTTATACATGATACCTGTTTTCTTTTAAAATGCTCTTTTGAAGGGATATCCTCTTATAACATCACCGGATATGGCGCAAGTCACAACATCCCTCTCTCAATCAAAATCTCTGATTTTTTGCCAGAATCCAAACCTACAATCCAAATAATTCCATTGAAGATTTGATAATGTAATCATAACATTATCAAATTTTAGAGACTAAGGTCAAATCTTTATAAATCAAAGAAAATGAGAGTGGTGAGTTTATGGAATGATTTACCTTGGCTCCATTATGTTTTTCAGGCGGGAAAAGTATAGACTTGTATCCGTATACTGAAAAATCTTAGGCTTTCATTTTTGCACAATGATAGCAGTAATCGTTAGTCCCAAAGGATTGCAGATTGCCTGAATAACAAAATATAGACTTTCTCAATAGAAAACATCGCTACTTTTGATTCTTAATCTAATCCCAAAAAGGTAAAAAACGGAAATTTAGGGTTCCCTGACAAGGCGAAAACCGATATCGTAGAACCCACTCTCGGGATCATTCTTATTACGTCTGGCTGAGCGGAAGGAATATCTAACGATACTATCTGCAAAGCTACCACCCCGTCTCACCCTAACCCCAGAATCGGAAGAGGCGCCTTTAGGGTCCGTTACATTGCCTGAGGGATAACTGCCATACCAGTCTTGGCACCACTCGTCCACATTACCAAGCATGTCATAAAGACCAAATGCATTGGATCTTTTGCTGCCAACCCTATGGGCATATTTTTCTCCAACATCCATGGTGTTTTTCCAGTACCATGCATAATCTCCTATCGCGTTACCACTTTCACCAAATTGAAATCTTGTATTTGACCCAGCCCGGCAAGCATATTCCCATTCTGCTTCCGTTGGTAGTCGATATTTATTGACACCTTCCTTATGATTCAATTTTCCTATAAATTTCTGACAATCATTCCACGAAATAAAGACAGCGGGGTGGTATGCATTATTATAAACATAATGACGTGGCCTTTCTCCAGACCTCCATGGTCGTGTACCCATAACCGCATACCATTGCCCCTGGCTCACCTCCGTTGTTTGCATAAAGAACCCTTTTGTAAGGGTCACCTGATGTAGTTTTTCATCGGTTGCTGGTATTGTTCGTTTGTAAAATTGCGACCAGCTGTGAGGTTCACCTGGAGGGCCTCCCATCATGAAGGTTCCTGGCAGAATATAGACAAATGTCATGCCGAGGCTGTTAGTGAAGGTCTTTTGGGATTTGTATTTTGTCTCCGGTAGGACTTTGGCTATTTCAGTCTTTACCTTTTCAGCGTCCAATCGTTTGCGCTCAACTTCAAGTTTCTCTCTCTCCCCTGTAACTGCTTTCAACTTCTCAAGCTCCCGCCGCTCTTGTTCAATCTTCGCTCGTTCCTTAATAAGTAGTTCTTTCTCTAGTCTTAGTTTTTCCTTTTCTCGGCGGAGTTTTTCGATTTCTTCACTGATACGCCGACTTTCAGCATCACCGGAAGAGGACTTAGGCATTGCCTTTCTCTCAGTATACTTGAGTCTTTTGTGGGGTACAAAAATAAAATCCCCCCTATCCAGATCTGGGTTGTTTATCTTGCCATACTGGGGGTGCTGCCTGCGGTGCGTATAGTTGACTACCTTGTCTGAAAGATACATTCCCAGTTCAGAGCCTGTGATATAACCATCACCAGTCAAATCAGCATCACCCTCAAGGCCAATTAATAAGCAGCGCTTGAACATGCTCTTATCTGGCACCTGTTCATCTTCCCTGCCAGCGGTGATATACTGGCGTACCGGTAGGGAACTCTTTTCCGTAATATCATGAGGAACTGCCCGCACCAGGGCAAAGAGAGAGCCAGAAAAACAGGAGTCAAATAGCATTAGTACGTGCTTGGATTTGATCCTCATTGAGGCCGATTCAATATCCCTCATGCTAATGGCGTGGGTGGCAAAACCCAAGGGGTCCTTCTCCAAAATTGGACAGTCCTTGGGGATGATATATCCCATCTTAGTTTTGTCGGCTAATGTCTCTGTTTCACCATGGCCAGCATAATAAAACAGAAGAGCCCGATTCACCTCACGGCCCATTTCATACACCATCTCATTGAGCACCGTTTTCATCTCTCGGGAGGTTGGATCCACCACCAGCTTTACTTCAAAGCCCAATTCTTTCAGCTTAGATGCTACCTCCTTAGCATCATTCACGGCATTCGGTAGCATTGGCCATTTCTCATAGTCGCTGACTCCCACCACCAGCGCATGGTAATTCTTATAAAGATATAAGCTCTGCCCTGTTTTCGCAGTAACCCTGATGCCTCGGGTGGTAGCGGATAGATAAGCAGGGATGAGTAAGGTTATCACGAGGGAAAGGATTATGAAAAATGCGGATTTTTTCATGAGGACCCTCCATGTTAGAGGTTGAGAGAAATGGTAGGCTTAGAAAAGCTACCAGAGATTCATATTTTAATCCTCCTGTGCTCGAAAGGTCAAGACTTCTTGCATTATTGTGAATTTTCCCCGAATTTCAATACTAACACAATAGAAACAAATCACCAGTTGGTAAAATTTCATGTTTCGTGCCATAGTCAGAACCCACGATCATCAAGATTTCATTACACAATAAGTTTAGTAATCGTAACCATAGCAAATTTGGGAAATAGGGTCAAATTCTTGTGAATCTAAGATGTCAAAATTAATGGTCTTACAGTACAACTTACGGTAAGTTGACTAAGCTATTAGGGCGTGAAATTATAGATTGGAAACCGTAACCTTAAATATTTGAGTCTTCTTTTTTGGATGTTTATGCTAAAATCCCGATGACTTAAGGTCGATCAGGGCAATTATGATTACAAACACTATTGTT
>JAUWZC010000124.1 GCA_030615565.1 Desulfobacteraceae bacterium
GCAACAGGCCAGAATTTATTAAAAAGGTCTCCATCCGGGTAGCCAAGGGCAGATATATAGTTTATCAAGGCATCAAACCAGACATAGGTCACATAATTATCATCAAAGGGAAGTGGAACCCCCCAGGATAATCTCTTTTTAGGCCTGGATATACAGAGATCTTCCAGTGGCTCCCTCAAAAAGGCAATCACCTCGTTTCTGTATCTCTCTGGCCTTATAAAGTCAGGGTGTTTATCAATATAATCTATAAGCCATTCTTGATAATTACTCATCCTGAAAAAGTAGTTTTCCTCACTAATAAGCTTTGGTTCACTCAAATGAATTGGGCATTTACCCTGTAGCAATTCTGTATCTGTATAAAATCGCTCACATCCGATACAATATTTCCCTTCATACTCGCTAAAATATATATCTCCTTTTGTATAAACCTTAGATAGGATCTCGCTGACCGTGTCTTGATGGCTTTTGTCAGTAGTGCGTACAAAATAGTCGTTTTTAATATTAAGCTTGGGCCATGTTTCTTTAAAGATTTTACTTATCCTGTCTACATATGCCTTGATTGTTTCGCCTGATTTTTCTGCTGCCTCCACCACCTTGTTACCATGCTCATCCGTGCCTGTTAAGAAAAAGGAATCAAAACCGCTAAGACGATAAAATCTTGCAATTACATCGGCTACAATAGTGGTATAGGCATGTCCTATATGTGGTTCTGCATTCACATAGTAAATAGGTGTAGTTATGTAGAATGAGTCCATGCTATTTTGATTCATTATTTCCTCGTGGGTCTTTTTTCATTTCTGAATGCGTATCGTGTTCATAGGCAAGACAACACATCAATCTCCCGCATATGCCAGAAATTTTATCTGGATTTAGAGAAAGATCCTGCTCTTTAGCCATCCTTATAGTAATAGGGTCGAAGTTTGACAGAAACAATGAACAGCATAATTGGCGACCACAATGGCCAATTCCACCCAGCATCCCTGCTAAGTCTCTAGTGCCAATCTGTTTCATCTCCACATGAATATTAAACTTTTGAACAAGCTCTTTTACCAATTCCCTGAAATCAACCCTAATATTGGATATATAAAAAAAGATAAGCCTGCTCATGTCAAAGGAAAGCTCCACTGATATCAGATTCATGGGCACTTTGTTACTATCTATCTGCTCCTTACAGAACTGCATAGCCTCTGCTTCGATTTTTTCATTTTTCTCCTTTTTTTCAATATCTTCTGCTGTAGCCAGGCGAAATATCGTTTTTATTGGTCTATCTGGCATGGAGGCATCCCGGAGTCTGGGTTTACTGCATACGCTTCCCAGTTCAATGCCTTTTCTAGTTTCAACGATTACCTTATCCCCTTCATTGAGGACAAAATTACCAGTGTAAAATTCATAGATCCCTCCATCTTTCCTGAAGCTTATATTAATAATTTTTTTCGGGCTATCTTTAGACATATGACCCCTTTACAGCTCTTTTCAATCCCAGCAGGGATCTTTCAAGCAGAAAAAGGAGATTTTTATTGTTCATGAGATCATATTCAGCCCTGGCAATAACTGTTAGCGACCTAATAAGTGCATCAACAGTATAAAACGCAGATGCCTTTTTAAGATGATTGTTGAGATCGGAATTCAAAATAAGGTCCAGCTTACCCTCTAACTTGAAAATGAGAATATCTCTGTACCAGCTTTTCCATATTCCTAACATCAAAGCTATTCTATCATCCTTTAATTCTTTGTCGGTTGCTGACCTTTTTCCAAAACCAGTCAATTCATGAGCCATATCAATTAATATATCATAGGGCCTGTTAATAACACTGTTTAACATAGTTATCCAGCTTACCCTATCAGTGAAAAGGTCATCCTTGGATATTTTTATTGCCCTACCGAGACTTCCTTCTGAAAGCCTGGCCACAATTTTTGCCTTTTCTTTATCCATATCCTCCTCATTTATCAACAAATTTACTATATCTTCGGTAGGGAGAGGTTTAAAAGGAACCTTTTGGCATCGAGAAACAATAGTTAGAAGAAGTTCTCCTGGATCTCTAACATTCAAGATAAAAATGTTATGAGGGGGTGGCTCCTCAAGGGTTTTTAAAAATGCATTTGCTGCCTCATCAGTCATTTTTTCAGCAGGATCTATAATAATTATCCTGTACCGCTCAAGGGCTGGGGAGAAGGCAAGATGCCTGTTAATTTCCCTAATCTGGTTAATCCCGATTCCTTTTTTGTCCTTATCAGGCTCTATAATAATAATGTCGGGATGATTTCCGCCTATTATTTTTTTGCAAGAGGTGCATATCTTGCATCCATCACCATCAACCGGGTCCATACAATTGATCAATAAGGCAAAGGCCATAGCTGTGGTTGTTTTTCCAATTCCTTGGATACCAGTGAATAGATAGGCAGGGGCGATTTTATAACTGGCTATAGCCCTTTTTAAAAAGACTATTGCCTTTTCCTGGCCATGTATTTCCTTCAATGTCTTCATAATAACTTCTTAGCAAAATAGTTGGATAGTTAAGCCGCAAATCCAACTACTCAAACATTTGACTACTCAACCACTCAACTAACTAACTGGTAGATAAGGAGAGATTATTTCCCTGATCTTTTTTGCCACGTGATCTTCATGTAATGTGGAATCTATAATTTGAAACCTATCTTTATGCTTGTTTGCTAAGGCAAGATATCCATATCGTATCTTGATATGGAAATCGAGTGATTTTCTTTCAAATCTATCCATTTTTTTATCGGTCTTGTCCCTTCTTTTTATTCTTTTCAAACTTATCTCTGCTGGGCAGTCGAGAAGAAAGGTAATATCTGGCTCACAGCCTAAAGAAGCCTCATAATTTAATTGTTCAATCAGTTTCTCATACCCGCCTGCCGTCTGGCGGGCAGGGTGCTCCAGGACAATGCCCTGGTACACAGTAGTGGCATCATAATATCGATCACAGATAACCCATTTTCCGGCCTCTAAGGCGGGCTTAATTACCTCGCTTACATGCTGCGCCCTGTCTGCTTGGTATAGAAAAAGCTCGGCTAAGGGAGCTATATGTGTATTATCCACATCTAAGAGTATCTTCCGTATAGCCTGACCTATTTTTGTTCCCCCAGGCTCACTGGTAACTATTAAAGAGATTCCCCGTTCCTTGAGAGTTGCCTCAAACCTGGAGAGCTGTGTGGATTTTCCGCAACCATCCATTCCTTCAAAGGTGATAAACAATTAGATCTCCTTTTTTATATTACGTAGTATACATAATATCGATAAGGGAATCAAGTGAGATGCATGAGTGATTAATCAAAAGATTGTGCCCTATATACACCTTTCATCTTGCATGTTTTTCCGATAAAATTTAATATTCAATGATATCAGTTGAATATTATGAGGTGTCCGTTTTATGGACTACTGACAAATAATAACGGACCGCTCCTAATATAATTTTATCAGGAAGGAAACAGGGCCTTGAAATTTAAAGAGATTGGAGAATTCGGTTTTATAGAATCCATCAAAAAGGAATGCATCACCACTTTGAAAGATATTATCAAGGGAATTGGTGACGACTGTGCTGTGTTTGGCCCTTATTCTGGCCGGGTTTTGCTCTTTACTACGGATATGCTGGTTGAAGATATTCATTTTTTAAAGGCAAAGATAACCCCATATCAATTAGGCTGGAAGACAATAGCCGTAAATCTGAGCGATATTGCTGCTATGGGTGGCAGGCCACTTTTTCTGCTTATCTCCCTGGCCATTCCTGCTGAAATGAATGTTGAACTAATCCAAGATTTCTACAAAGGCATGAAAGATATCTGTGAGCATTACGAAGTTAATATATTGGGAGGTGATACGGTTGCCTCACCAGATAAGTTGGTTATTAGTGTTTCCCTGATTGGTGATGCAAAAGAAAATGAGGTTCTTTATAGATCCGGTGCCAGGCCAGGAGATAGGATATATGTTACAGGAAATGTAGGGGATTCATCAGCTGGACTTAAAATTTTAAAAAATGAGATATCCCCGCCAAAATCTATTGCGAGCCATTTTATCAAGATCCATAATGAACCAAAACCTTTGATTAAGACTGGAAGGATTATAGCAGCCTCACGGCTTGCCAGCGCCATGATCGATTTGAGTGATGGGCTGCTCTCAGATTTGGGTCATATCTGTAAGGAAAGTGGAGTCGGGGCGATTCTTTTTAGGAGCAAGATTCCTCTCTCTTCTGAACTTAAACTCCTTGCCTCTCGTGTCAAGTTAAATCCTATTGACCTTGCCTTTTCAGGTGGAGAAGATTACCTATTGTTGTTGACCGTCCCTGAAGCGAAGATTAAGGATTTCGAAATTTTATATAAAGATAAGGGCTCATCGCCTCTCTATTTGATAGGTGAAATAAGAGAGAAAAAAGGCGTTAGAATGGTTAATGATGATGGTTCAATAGAGGAAATTAGTATAAGGGGTTTCAATCATTTTTCCCCTTCATTTTTAGACCCCTAACCCCTGAAAACTAATAAGATTTATTCTCTAATAAGGAGTTCTGCCATGACAAAGCCGGATATTGACCCCCGTTTGCCACTCATCCAGGATGCCGATCTCAGGGATAAACTTGTCTTGGTTCGAGTGGACCACAACGTGGTCAAAAATGGGCAAATTCGTGACCCCTATCGTATTGATGCAACCTTGGGCACTCTGTATAATATTGTGGAACGAGGAGGTCGCATAATCCTCATGACTCACGTGGGTCGGCCACGTGACAAAGAAACTGGCCATATCAAGGTGGAAGACGACAATTCGGTTCAGCCGGTTGTCGAGTACTTAGAACGTAAACTCTACACCAAGTTTGTGGTACCCCGGTTTCCTGTTGATCCAGAATGGGGCATCAAAGAGATCGACACTTCCATCAACTTGCATATCAAGGACCTCTTAGCTCGCCGGATTGGGGGCATCTATTTACCCAATACGCGCTGGTTCCAAGGCGAGGAGGACACGGGAGAAAAAAGGAAGCGCTTTGCCTTGCAACTGGCCGGCCTGGCCGATGTCTTTGTCAATGACGCTTTCGGCTCGTGGCAGGCCCACGTGTCCACTTTTGACATCACCAAGCATTTGCCAAGCTATTCCGGTTTTCTTCTCCAAAGGGAGCTCATTAACCTCGAGCACGTCCTGGAACCCCAACGGCCCTTCGTCGCTGTGGTAGCTGGGGCCAAATATGATACCAAAATAGGCCCACTCAAACAGATATACAAGAAGGTTGATCACCTGATACTGGGTGGAATTATTTATAATACCTTTTTGTGCGCCAAATACGATGTCCGGGTGAGCGGGGTAAGCGAGTCCGACATCAAGGCGGCCAAAGAACTGGTGACCATGGACAAAGAGGCAAAGAAGGTTATTGAGCTTCCTCTTGTGGTCGAGTCAGACACAATTGAAGGGCGGGTGGAGGGCAAGTATCGAACCATTAACATCAAGGATTTCAAGAAGGGGAGCGAGTATGGCTACTTCTTGGACGTGGCCCACGAATCGTTCGACGCCCCTGGGGTGGCCGAAGTCATCGGCTCGGCCAAGACCATATTTGTAAATGCAGTCATGGGCCGCACCCCTCACTTTTTTGAGGGTTCAGAGAAACTAGACCGTACTATTGACCAGAACAGGCGTGCCCAAAAGTTCTATGGCGGTGGTGACACCCTCCAGGAGTTCAAGAACCTTAGCCCTGGCCTGTACCTGGCAGCTATGGACAGTGCCCAGTATTATTTCTTTACCGGGGGTGGTACTGTACTCAAAGCTATCGAGGATGGTACACCCTATGGCCTTGAACCAGTAAAAGCCCTTATAGAGAATGCAGGGACAGATCCAAAATAATCACGCCTGCCTTCGGAGGATTTGATTTCATTTTTATTCGCTGTTAGATAAGGTTTCATTAATGATTAGCGACCTCTAGTAGGTTTTTCTTATATTATCATGAGTAAGTTTCTCGTACTGTTTTAGGTGGTTAGGGGGGTAAGAAGAGAGGTTCCTGGGTTTGATTTTTTTTAGTGACTTGATATGGTTAAAACTCTAACAAAAAGTCAAGATAATTTTTAGCAGACCTTGAAAAAGACCAAAGATAAACCAAAATTAAAGCTAAGCAATATAAATAACAATCAGGAATAGAGGAAGGTTTTCACATGCACAGAAAAAGAATCAAGATTGACCTCCTGATTCATGACCTTAAGGGTCCCCTGGCAGTTGTTGAAACAGGGATAACTTCGTTACTACAAAGGCGAGAAAAATATGGACCCCTTACAGAAAAACAGGAGAAGGCCTTGATGAGGGCATTGAGGAATACAAAGGTCATTCAATCTCTGGTAAATGATATCCTGGAGTTGGGAAGGTCCAGGGAAGGAATAATCAGCTTAACAAGACTAAAATTTTCAGACTTAATAGAGCAGGCCTTGGTGGAAACCTTTGATTTGGTTGACAGCAACACATCAGAACGGATAAGAATGTGTGCTGACCTACCTCAACTGAGGGAGACATTAGAAGAAAGAGGCCTTACGTTATTTATAGAAGAAGGTCTTTGGTGTCAGGAGGT
>JAUWZC010000108.1 GCA_030615565.1 Desulfobacteraceae bacterium
GCTGATGGGTTGTATTCTGAATTGTTTAAAACCAACCAAAAGGAAGGAGAAGAATGAACTAAGGAAATATTTGATTATAAAATTAGGTGTCAAAGATTTGCTTCCAGAAACTTGGAGGAAATATTCAAAAGGGTACGTGGAGAGATATTGGCCTAAATTTAATATTTGGTATTGGAGGCCTCAATAAAAAAAATGACTCAGGTTTGGCAATTGTATTAGCGATAGTCAGTCCGTGCCTGACATCTCCAATTGCTACCCAAGTCTAAATGTTATTATCGGCTTTTTTTTGAAAATGTCAAGAACTTTTTTCGCTATCAGCTATCGGCTATGTTTACCCCGTGAAATTTACTACTGTAACAGCAAAGCGTATTTCACTGGGGAGCTATCTACTTCCCGCATGTGCGGGCATTGTTTCCTTGACAAACCTCAACCACAGGCGTAAGCTTGCCGCAATGTAACTAAGCCCTTCAAGGAGGGTGTAATGTTTACCCCGTGGAATGAAATTGCCGTCTCTAGTTCTATGGCCAGGGGAATGATTAACCTTCCATCAGAGGGAAGCATAGTTCAACAGGATGTAACTATTCCACTGGGGGTCTGCAATTCCAACAGAAGATTTTTTCAAAAAGCTCCACCAACGCAGTGTTAGTGGAGCTTTTTTATGTCTGTTTAATGCACCGTAAGGGGAGCCCTGTTGAAAATTGCGATCTAGGCCCTGATTTGCTCTGGTGAATACTTCCTTTTAGAGAGTAAAAAAAAGAACAAGAGTCAAACGGAGACTTGATAATATGGTAGAAATTAACAAAAAATCACTTTCGCGGCTGCTCTTGGCCCCTCTGGTTATTGGGCTTTTATTAGCGAGTATATGCTTACACCTCGAAACTGGCACTGCAAGTCCAAAAACCCAGATAATTGAAAATATCACACCGAAAGAAACCTACACTCTGATACTGAAGAACAAAGATAATCCCGATTTTGTAATTCTTGATGTGAGAACTCCGGGAGAGTTTGCAAACGGGCACATAGAAATTGCTCTCGATTTAGATTACTATTCTGAAACCTTTAAGGATGACCTTAACAGCTTGGACAAAAATAAAACGTATCTCATCTATTGCCGAAGCGGGAGGCGCAGCGGAAAAGTTTTAGACATGATGAAAGAGCTCAATTTTAGTGGGGTATACAATATGTTAGGTGGGATTACTCGATGGAAAACAGAAGGATTGTCAACAACAAAATAGGAATGCATAGGTTTGGGGTTCGGAATTCTACGGGTGCTAGGCAGGCTGTGTCTTTGCGAAAGGCCAAAAGGACTCAATGCCGTTGATATAGCTTTTGCTATGCGCAAATTTTTCATTTTCTGGGTTGAAATATAAAAGGGGACGTTGGTTCCAAAATGATTTAAATATTTTTTATCTCTTGCAATTAATCGTTAAAAAATATCCAAATTCATTTTCAATATTCTATGCAAAGATAAATCGAAAGGTGATCGGCTGCTTTGATTCTAAAGTCGTTTTGGAACCAACGTCCCCTTTCAGATAAGAATAATTTAAGCAGGAGCGTTTTAAATGAATGATCCTCGAGGTTCACTTTGGCGTAAGTGGGATTTACACCTTCATACACCATCATCACCTGAATACTTTTATAAATCAGTCTCTAATGATGAGATCATTAATACTCTAGTGGAAAACGAAATTGCTGCTGCTGCGATAACAGATCACCATTTTATAGATCTTGATAGAATCCGAGAATTACAGGAGCTATCCGTAAGTAAGCTGACAATATTTCCAGGAATAGAAGTCCGTACAGATGTGACCGGAAAGGAGAACGTGCACCTGATAGGCATTTTTTCAGAAAACGCCAATATTGATCTAATTTGGACTGACATCCAAGGGCTAGGTTTGCATCCAGACGAGGTTCGAGAAAAAGGAGTTGAAAATGTCTACGTAAAATTCGAAGACTTCTGTGAGGTGGTCCATAAGCGAGATGGCATTGTCACAATCCATGCGGGCAGAAAAAGTAACACATTGGAAAATATAACAAATGCCTTATCCCATAAAATAGCGCTAAAAAAGGATCTCCTCGAACTCTACGATGTTTTTGAAATGGGTACCTTAGCGGATATTAAAGAGTACAATACTAAGGTCCTACCTAATATCCCCAAAGAGCCTCCAATGATCATCTGCTCAGATAACCACAACATAAGAAAGTACGTTGTCAAAAGCTGGTGTTGGATAAAGGCTGATGTGACTTTTGAAGGACTTAGGCAAATTGTTCGAGAGCCGAAAAAAAGAGTTTTCGTTGGTGAAAAGCCAGAGGTCTTAGAGAGGGTTACGGATAACTTATCAAAATACATGAAATCTGTATATATCAACAAGAAGCCTGCCTCAAAGTTGGAGGAGATCTGGTTTAGGGATATCAAAATAGATCTCAACCCCGAAATGGCTGTAATAATAGGGAATAAAGGGAATGGAAAAAGTGCGCTCTCCGACACCATAGGGTTGGTTGGCAATTCAAAAACTTACGATGACTTCTCTTTTCTAAATGACAACAAGTTTTGCAAGAAGCGAGACAACAGCAAAGCAAGCCATTTTGTTGGGAAAATAGAATGGCAAAGCGGGGATTCAACGCCGGAAATTGAACTGCATCAGAGGCCCGAGTATTCCGATATTGAAAAAGTAAAGTATATACCTCAGAAGTTTTTCGAAAAACTCACCAACGAAGAGGACAAATCGTTCATCGAAGAATTAGAGAGGGTCATTTTTTCTCAAATAAAGGAAAAAGCTGACAAAGGTACGCTTAGAGAACTAATTGAATTCTTAAGCCAGCCAATACTGCAGCAAATATCTACGCTTAAGATACGCATTCAAGAGCTGAATAGAGAAATAGTTGAACTGGAGTTACTCAGTAGGTCAGAGGAAAAGGAGAATATCCAAAACAAAATCAATGAACTGAACCGACAGCTAAACAGCATTGTGCTGCCTCCACCCGTTCCAAAACCTGATGAAGAGTCTTCCAAGATGAAAGGTATTATACAGAAGATAGATGAGTTTAATAAAACCAGAACAGAGCTTAAGAAAACGAAAAAGCAGCATGAGGAACGCCTATCCTCGATTAAGCTAGGGAAAACAAGGCTGAACAACCTTCTAAGGAAAATCGAAAATTTTGAGGCTGACTACAATTTGTTTATCGAAGATGTTGAGATGGATTTGGAAACTATTGGCCTAAAAGACATTAAGAGTGGTGACATTATTCAACTTCTCATAGACAGAGTCCCCTTAGAAGAGAACTTAGATCTTATGAACAAGGAAGTAGACAGGCTCGTCAATGAACTAGATCCAACCAACGAAATAGGTCTCGCATTTAGGCTAGAAACAACTCAAGCTAAACTAATCGACTTGCAAGCACAATTAGACAAACCTAACAAAGAATACCAGAAATATATCGCTGAAAAAGAGAAATCGGAAGAAGCTAGAGCGAAGATTATTGGATCAAAAGACAAACCTGGAACTATTAAATATTTCGAGGATAGAATATCTTACATAGAAGACCAGTTATCGGATGACATACAGGAAAAATATAGAGCGAGATTATCTCTCGCGGAACAGATCTTCTTAAGAAAAGACGAGCTCAAAGGGATACGCAGGGATCTGTTTGAACCTGTATCAGAGTACATTGCCGAAAACGAAGATCTAAACAGAGACTACCCGATTACTCTTGAAGTTTCATTTCGCTTGTTGGATTTTTTCGAAGACTTCTTCACGATGATAAATCAAAGTGCAGTCGGGAGCTTTCGTGGAAAAGAAGACGGAGAGCGGAGATTAGAGAGGATTCTTGAATCCACTGATCTAAATGATATATCCTCGTTCTTGCAGTTCTTAAGCACTATCATTGAAAACCTAAGAACCGATAAAAGAGAAGGCAAAGAAAATGCTGAAGTTTTTATTCAGTCTCAGGTACTAGGAAACCCAGAAAAGTTCTACGACTTTTTGTTCTCCCTAGATTATTTGGATCCATATTACGAACTAAGACTTGACGACAAAAGACTTTCCGAACTATCTCCTGGAGAAAAAGGATATCTATTATTACTTTTTTATCTTCTTATAGACAAGGACGACATACCCTTGGTTATTGATCAACCAGAAGAAAATCTGGATAACCAAAGTGTATTCGAATTGCTGGTTCCCTGTATTGATAAAGTAAAGAAATACCGCCAACTTATCATTGTAACTCATAATCCAAATATTGCAGTTGTCTGTGACGCTGAACAAGTAATACATGCAAGGATCGACAAATCTATGAAGTGCAAAGCGACATACACTATCGGCGCAATTGAAAACCCTATTATAAATGACAAGATTGTGGATGTACTTGAAGGAACGCTCCCAGCCTTCGATAACCGTGATTCTAAATATGATATCACTCGAAAAACGATGAGAAACTAGGGTTCAAGCAAGCTACATTCCTTAAATAATTCAACCATGTAAAGGGGCAAGTCCCCTTTCGGCTCTTTTAAGGTCATCAAGCGTTCTGGGGATTAAGAAATGAAGGGTTTTGTCGGCGTCACAGATAATGCTTGGTTTGCATTTCTCGCCCAACAGCCAGGGATTGATGAGGTGAATTTCTGGCAGCCGGGTGGAAGGAGCCAGTTCAAATCATTGCAGCCTGGCGAACCCTTTTTCTTCAAGCTCCATAAGCCATACCAACGTTACATTGCTGGTGTTGGTTTCTTCGCTCATCATACAACTCTTCCGATCAGTCTAGCCTGGCAGACCTTTGGAGAAAAAAACGGTGCCCCTTCCTATTTGAAGATGAGGCGATTGATTGAAGAATATCGCCATGTAGAATCTCGGTTTGAAGATTACAAGATCGGATGCATTATCCTCACTCAACCTTTCTTCTTCCCCCGGCAACAATGGATCCCCATCCCGCCTGATTTCAGCCTCAATATTGTCCAAGGGAAAACCTATAATTTGGAACAAGGCCATGGACTTCGACTTTGGCAAGAGGTGAGCTTGAGGCTGCACTCGATGAGGCACCCTTTTGGAGGAATTGAAGGAGTTGCTGAACCTGAGGCCCGTTATGGAGAGCCCATGCTTATATTGCCACGATTGGGCCAGGGTAGTTTTCGGGTGATTGTTACAGATGCCTATGAAAGAAGGTGCGCTATCACAGAGGAAAAAACTCTCCCCACGCTTGAAGCTGCGCATATCAAACCCTTCAGCTTAGAGGGTCCTCATGCAGTTGAAAATGGCATTCTCCTGAGATCTGACTTTCATAGGCTTTTCGATGCTGGTTATGCCACAGTAACAACTGACCACCATTTTGAAGTCAGCGGCCGCATTCATGAAGAATTTGATAACGGCGAGTACTATTACACATTCAATGGAAGGAAAATAAATGTGCCTCAGAACCAACTATTCAAACCCAGCCCCGAATTCCTGAGTTGGCATAATGAAAATGTGTTCAGAGGATGAGCCTTTAGAAGGAAGGGAGGTTACATAATGCCTATTCCCGATTATCAGAGTTTAATGCTGCCGATGTTGAAGCTGTCAGGCGATTCTAAAGAAAGATCGCTCGCTGAATCACGAAATGCTCTTGCCGAGGTTCTTGGTATCACTGATGAAGAACGGAAAGAGCTACTTCCCAGTGGTACTCAGCCTATATTTAACAATCGTGTGGCCTGGGCTTGTATCTATCTTTATAACGCTGGTTTATTGGAGAGACCTAAAAGGGGTTGGTATAAAATAACTGATCGAGGCCTTGATGTCTTGAAAGAAAGCCCTCCTAAGGTAGATGTAAAATTCCTTAAGCAATTCCCAGAGTTCGTTAAATTTATGGAGACAAAGAAGGAGGAGAAGGAGGGTTCCGGAGCAACTGGCGTTGAACCTCCAGAGACAAATCCCGAGGAAGCTTTAGAATCGTCTTATCAGGAACTACAACAAACCCTTGCGTCAGATATAATACAGGCCATCAAGGACTGTTCGCCTCAATTCTTTGAGCGTTTGATCATTGATGTTCTTGTGAAAATTGGCTATGGCGGCTCTCGCAAAGAAGCAGGCCAAGCCATTGGGCGCACAGGTGATGAAGGTATTGATGGAATAATTAAGGAAGACAAGCTGGGCCTTGACATAATCTATATGCAGGCCAAGCGTTGGGAAAACACAGTTGGTAGACCTGAGATTCAAAAATTCGCTGGTGCTCTACAAGGCCAGAGAGCGCGGAAAGGAATATTTATCACAACATCTGATTTCAGTAAAGAAGCCCTGAACTATGTTAAGAACATTGACAGCAAAATCGTACTCATAGATGGCCAGCGCTTGGCAGAACTTATGATCGAACACAATGTTGGCGTCTCCCCAGTCGCTTCTTACGAAATCAAAAAAATCGATACTGACTATTTCATTGAGGATTAAACCGGATATTGGATGATCAATTTACCAATGTGAGAGAGTGTCTAACCGATAATTGAACTACCAGAAACCGTTAAGCAATGACTGAAGAAGAAAGAAAAAAGTTAGAATTTATAAAGGAATGTATTCTGGAGGGCTCGTACCAGATCTTACAGCCCCAACAATGGGGCAAGTTTTCATATGATTTAGCTAATTGCGGAGCCAAGATCCTTAAGGAATTAGAAAATGCGAGGGAAAAAATACGTGAGTTAAAAGTGCATCTATTTTTCTTTCTAGCAAAGAAGGCACTTAAACATATGGAAGTGCATTGTGACGAGGTGGCAAGAGATTTTGATCTCTTCTTCGATGCCAGCATGAGATGGCTAAAATGTATCATTGAACATAATGAATACAAGGAGTCACAGGTTTTACAAAGAAAGTATGTAGATAATTTGACCAATCATTCTTCTAAGCTACTTGAGTATTTGAGTAATTCAATCTCATCAAAGAGGCGTGATTATTATCATTGCCAAGCTCTCTTTTTATCCATGGTAGCAATTTTCGTTGCAGCTTTGTCTGTCATTATAAGTATTGTTCTTTAGCAAAGAAGAAAGGGCCCGGCCTTACATCGTTAATTTTTACATAAAGGGGTCAAATCCCAGTTAAATAGGCCCCAGTTAAATTGCCTTTGAGGATTTAACAGGGTAAACTCCGCTATTACAGGAGTAAATTTAACCCCAGTTGAACACCCGGAGGGTCCCCGGTTCAACGGGGCGTGCGGAATAAATCTTTTTTTGACAATTGTTAGATAGTAAATTGTTCTGGGAAATACCAAATAAAAGCCTTTGTCGGCGTCAGCCCTTGGCATAGGACATTTGAAATATATCGAATGTTGGGTCAGCGATCAATTAATCCTGATGACACACAATGAATCAGCACATCCCCAAACCTATTCAGATATATACGTATGAACTCCCCAACGATTGGACTGTTCTAGTCGGAAAA
>JAUWZC010000097.1 GCA_030615565.1 Desulfobacteraceae bacterium
AAACAACAAAAGAAAGAACAGAAACAAGTACAAAAACAATGGAAGATAAAACATGGAGGAAAGGGTAAAAGAAAATAGAAAAAAATCGAAATCACTTTAAAATTTCATTTCCTTTCAGTGTGATTTACCGTGCTCCTCCTCAGGTAGTTTTCAAAATTTTCTGGATGGCACAGCTCATGCCTGATACAAGTCATGTTTCTCGGCCTCGCAATCCTAATTATTCAACTCATTGCCAGTGTGTTAAATATCATTTGGAGAGATCCGAGAAGATCTATGACGAGTGCATCGAAAGTCAGTACGGGTTTTTCCATCCCTATCTCAAACAGGTCATACACCAATATCTATATTGTGACGACCTACAGATAGGATTTTCCCCTATCAAATGTAGAGATTGTGGTCACGAGTCAGTCTTGACATTCTCTTGTAAACGCCGAGATTTCTGTTCTTGCTATATCGAGAGGCCCCTTTGATCGCAAGGCTTTCGTATATCTGCTATTAACATTCAAAAATTAAAGGCCGATATTTTTTATTATACCAAGTGTAATCTTTAAATAAATCCAGAATTTCAAATCATTGTGAAGATGAGGTAGGCCTGTAATAAAATGGCGCTAAAGAAAAGATGTAGTGGAATAAACCATCAAATTATCAGATAATGAATTTTAGAGACAGCGGTCAGGGTAATTCCTTAAACGAGAGGTATATGATTAAGAAAGGAAAAATAAGATGAGTGATTATTGTGTTATTGTTGCTGGTGGAGCGCATGCACGCTTTTTTACACTGGAACCGGTAGAGTTTCCTGAGTTGGAATCCGGGCCCAGGCTGATTGACCGTGGGGAACTTTTTAACCCTGAGAAGGAGATAGCAGGACGGGACCTATACACTGACTCAAAGATGGGTAGAGGTCGTGCACCCCTTGGAGGGCCAGGTCATGGATATGATGACCACCGTTCAAAACATGATGAAGAATTTGATCGCCGCTTCGCTCATAAGGTCTTGGAAAGGGCCAGTTCTATTGCCCAGGCCAACCAGGCACGCTATGTAGTATTGGTAGCGCCAGCACGTATGCTTGGATTGCTTCGCCAGGAGTTTGACATTATTCGTAAGGGTGGCATGAAAGTACACATATTGGCCAAGGATATGACCAAGTTCCCCTCCAAGAAAATACATGATCATCTTGCCAAGATTCAAGTGCTCCCACCGCGCAAGAGACCAGGAACCTGAAAAGTCCTCGACCTATCATGGAGCTCCAGGGTCCACTTTTTTCTAACAATACTAGCGAAGCTCTGCCTCAAACCGATGAAAATAGAATGGAAAGTATTTCACCGCAGAGACGCAGAGCACACAGAGATGATTCATCTTTTTTCTTTGCCGCTGAGACGCCGGCAAAGAAAAATGGACATGCCCCTCGGGCAAGGTCTGATAAGTTCAAACAACTTACGCGAAGCGTTAGGTCTTCCCCTTTTCTGCCCTCTCAGCAGAAAAGAGGAAACGTTTTCCTCTGGGATCTCTGTGCCTCTAGCGAAGCCCCGCAGGGGCGGGACAAGCGGGCGGTGAGACATAGGTCTATTTACGTAACAGCAAAACTTGACATAAATATTAAGATCTTGGCTTATATAGAAATCTAGAGAATCAAGAAATGTTTAGTGTCTTGACTTGATACATATTGATATCATCATTATAGAGGGGATTAACCTAAAGAGATAAAAAGATGCTGCATAAAGAAGACAAAATAGTAACACGAAAGTTGAAGTGGAGCCATATTTTTGTGGCTTTATTATTAATCCTGTCAGTATGGGGATGTGGAGGCAAAGTTATTGTCTCTCCTACCTCACGGCCAGCTGTGCCCGAAAGAGGACTGGCCCGTATGGGCTATTCCATTCAGGTGGGGGCCTTCTCAAATCTGGACAACGCTGTCAAGCTCAGTGAATCATTAAAGAGCCATGGTCTAAATGCCTATTATTTTGTTCATAAAACAGGGCTCTACAAGGTTCGCTTCGGTGATTTCCCCTCAAAAAAGACTGCCTACGAAAAAGCTGAAAGTCTTCGTGCCGCAGGAGTCATAACTGGGTATTATCTAGTCAGCCCTGATGATTATGCAGTAATAAAACAGAGAAAGTACGGCAGGAGGTATCTCAGAGATGAGATTGTGAAAACAGCAGAGAGATTTATTGGTCTCCCTTATCGATGGGGTGGTTCCTCATCGGATTATGGTTTTGATTGCAGTGGATTATCCATGACTGTTTACCATCTAAATGGTTTGAATCTACCGCGTTCGTCAAAAGAACAATACAGGGCTGGAATTCCTGTCAAGCGAAGTCAACTGCTAAGAGGAGATTTGGTTTTTTTTACTATTTCTAGAGGCAGAAAAGTTTCTCATGTGGGCATATATACATGTGATGATAAATTTATTCACGCACCAGGAAGGGGAAAAAGAGTACGTATTGACTCACTTTCAAACAGATATTTCAAAACCCGGTATGTTGGTGCAAGGACATATTTGTAGTAAATTAGGCGGCTTTTAGCAAGGAGTTCGGCTCAAGGCTTAAGTGGCCTGGAATTAGAGGTAAATATATCCCCCTTTTATTCTTAATTGACAAAAGAGATAGACAATACATACTATTATCAGCCACAGTTCATTGCAGTAAGCTGGAATTAATAACAAAAAAGGTGATAAAGGCTATCAATGATTATTGCCTCAGTTTTAAAAAAATTTGACTATCCTTTTGTTCTTTCGGCCTTTTTCTATAGGATCTTGAAGACCATTTTAACTAAGGCTGGTAAGGGCCATAGAATAATCAGAAAAATAATCGCTCAGCAGATATATTTTACTGCTATCGAGGTTCTTCTGTTGTTAGGTGTAATTGGTGTTATTTTCGGGGCTCTGGTTATCATACAGATACTGGCTCAGCTTTCCAGAGTGGGGATTTCAGAGGCATTAGGTCAATTTTTAGTGGTGATTGTTATTAGAGAGCTTGGCCCTTTGATAGCTGCAGTCATCGTAATCCTTTATTCAGGTACAGCCATGGCCACAGAGGTAGGATACATGACAGTGCTCGGTGATATAAGGGCTATAACCATGAGGGGAATAGACCCTATTCATTTTGTAGCTGTTCCACGATTGATAGGTACCACCATAGCTATGGTCTCTCTTTTGATATATTTTGATGTGGTTGCTTTACTCGGAGGTTTTATTGTCTCCTGGCTCCTTACTGGTATCCCCTTTTATACCTTTATAATGGGAGTGGCTGCGAGCATAGAGGCATCTGATATTATTATAGGTTTTATTAAGGCGATCTTCTTTGCTGCAATCATTGTTGTTATATGTCTGTACAGGGGTTTTCAGGTAGGAGGTGAGATTACAAGGCTACCGAGAGCTATCTCTAAATCGGCTTTGGATTGCTTTCTTGCGTTGCTTGTTGTTAATCTTATTATATCAGGGATATTTTATCTGTGATGAAATATCTATTGGAATGTAAGGGAATAGGTTACAAAATAGGCAAAGATGTTTTTCTTGAAGATATAAATTTTACCCTATCCCCTGGCCAAAGAGTTGTGCTTTTTTCAGAATCATACCAGGCAGCATCATTCTTGCTTCAAATCTGTAGCACACTGATCAGGCCAACAAAAGGCATCCTCTTAATAGAAGGGGATGAAGTTAATTATGAGGACCGGGAAGAATCCTTTAATATTAAAAGAAGGCTCGCATTTGTTGATAATAAATCCACCCTCATACAGAACCTAAGTGTTCTTGAAAACATTGCATTGGCCAGTATTTACCATGAAAACAAATCATTGGAGGAAATTCAGATCCAGCTTGATCCTATTATCGAAATATTTAGCTTGAAAGAGGTACTCCATTTACGTCCAGCAGATGTTGATCCAGCAACAAAGGGCAGAGTCCTTTATGCTATTGAGGCAGTCAAGGAACCGGTGCTGGTTATCTTTGATCGTCCGGAGAATGATTTTAATGAAAATGATAGATATTATTTATTCAATATATTACATAAATTGAAAGAGGATAGAAACTGCGGGTTTATTATATATACCAGGAGCAGATCCCTGATAGAAAAATGGGCCGATGCAATTATTATTCTAAAAAATGGCTTGATCACACAACAGGTTGATAAGGATTCTTTTCTGCTATCAAGGAAGCAGATGTTGTAGGACGCCAAGTTGATTGTATAGGAATTTCCTTTTGCTGCCTTGAAAGTATTCGTCAAAGGGTTGCGGTTGCGCAGCTCGTTTCGGTGTTCGGTTTGCGTAAACCGGTTTTGAAAAATGACGCCGCCGATAGCCGTTAAGCGTAACGAGCAGCGTAGCCGATAGACCGTAGACGCCAAGTTGAAGGATAAGAAAAGGAAAAGATAATATGTTTCTTAAATTTGGGGCCAAGGAACAGTTTGTTGGAGTTTTTCTTGTCATTACCCTATTCATCCTCATAGGGGCTATTGTTTTCATTGCTCAAGGTAAGAACTGGTTTAAGAAACATGAGCGGTACCATACCTTTTTTGAAGAAGGTTACAACTTGAGTCCCGGCTCCAAGGTTACCCTCTATCATACAAAGATAGGTAAGGTAGTGAAGGTGAGGTTAACAGAAGATAACCGGGTGAGGGTGGATTTAAAGATACTGGCTAAATATGCGTCAAGAATAAGAGAGGATACAGTAGCCACGGTAGAGAGCCCCACTATCATAGGGAGTGAATATATCGCCATTGTTCCAGGAACAATGCAAAGGCCTCTTTTACCACCGGGAGGAGAGATAATTTCAACTGAAAAGAAGGCCTTATCCGATTATATGAAAGAGTTTAAGGTGGAAGAAAAACTTGGAATCCTTACTGATATAATGAAAAATATTAAAGAAATAACAGATAGGATCAAAGATCCTGAGGGAGGTCTTTTTGGAACCTTAGATAACATTAAAGAAATTACTGACAGACTGAAAGATCCGAAGGGTGAGCTATTCACCTCCCTTGACAATATCCGCCAAATAACTGAACACCTTAAAGATCCGGAGGGTCAAATATTCACATCCCTTGACAATATCCTCCACATAACAGATAGGCTCAAAGATCCTAAAGGAGAGCTATTTCAGACCCTTGATAATCTGGTATCCATAAGTCAAAAGATAAAGAAGGGAGAAGGATCGGTTGGAAAGTTGCTGATAAAGGATGATCTATATCTCAAGATAGAAAAGGAGATAAATAAGGTTGATTCTGTCTTGGGCAACATTGAGCTAATTACTGTAAGAATACCAGCTATTGTGGATGAGGCAGAAAAGAGGTTAAAAGAGATTAAAAAACCTTTGACAGACCTAGATAAAATCCTGAAAGATGTGCCAGAAATAATGAATACAGTAAAGAGAGAGCTGGATGAAATAAGCGATATACTCGATTCGGTTAAAGAAAATTTTCTCATAAAAAGGAACCTACCGCCACCCGTAAAGGAAAGAAGCATATCTTTGGAAGGAAGAGGAGAGTAAGGTGCGATTCATTGCCCCTATTTTGCTAATTCTTTTTATCTTTTTATCTTGTTCAGCACCTGAAAAGAGAGCCGGTGGCTGGATGTTAAAAGAGGCAAATAAAAAGATAGAACTCGGAATCAAGCATTTCAAGAATCGATCCTTTGCAGAGGCCGAAAAAGATTTCTATTGGGCGCTTGAGTCATATATACTTTTAGACAATCGAGAGGGTCAGGCCGCTGTTTTTCTAAGTTTGGGCACATTATATCTTACGCAGGCCAAGATGGAGAAGGCCTTGCCAATGTTTAAAAAAGCTATGGATATTTCAGTTGAATTAAATAATCAGGGTCTCCACATTGATGCTCTATCATCTATGGCAGGCCTTTATCTACTTAAAGAAGAACTCTCCAAAGCCAAGGAAGCTATCTCTCAAGGCCTGGAATTGGCCAAAGAGGCTCGACTAAAAAGAAAAAGGGCTACCCTATTAAACCATTTAGGAAACCTGAAAATAAAAGAAGGCGACCTTACCGGGGCAGAGAAGATCTTACGTGAATCCCTTTCTTTGAACGAAGATACAGACAATAAGGAAGGGAAGTCGGCCAACTACTTTAATCTGGGGCTAGTGAACCTGGCTAAAAGAAACTATAAGGAAGCAGGTATATATTTCGAAAAGGCGTTAACTCTCGACAAGCACATAGAAAAACCTGATCTGATAGCCAGGGATCTCGAAAAACTTGGCGATGTATCTGGAATTACCGGGCAAAAGGAAGAA
This sequence comes from Desulfobacteraceae bacterium, assembly GCA_030615565.1. Lineage (GTDB taxonomy): Bacteria > Desulfobacterota > DSM-4660 > Desulfatiglandales > B25-G16 > B33-G16. Next base: position 6,231 of record JAUWZC010000097.1, read on the forward strand.
GCATTCTCATACTACGAGAGGTCTATACTGATCTATCAGCAACTCAAGGACAATAAAGGATTAGAAAGATTGTCAAAAAAAATCAAAGATATTTAAAAAATCAGATCTAATAAACACCCCGATTCCGCTTTCATTGTCTGACCCTTGCGTATTTGTGAAGCGCCTCTTATTCATTATTAGCCAAAGCGAGCCCTTTTCATCTTAAGGCCCTTCCAGATCCCAGATACCAGGGATCTTATATTGACAGAACCTGCAATTTCCTTCTTTTATATTGTTACTCATTAAAATAAAATGAATACGATGAATCAGTCTCGCCTTGCACTGTGGGCAGTAAGTATTATTGCCCTCATGTCCGGGAAGGTTGCCGATATAGACGTATTTCAAACCTACTTTTTGAGCGGATCTTCTTGCAGTCTCTAAGGTCTTTACCGGTGTATAGGGTAAATTAGTCAACTTATAGGCCGGGGAGAATCGGGTAAAATGCAAGGGAACATCTTTCCCCAAATTGTCTCTAATCCAGTTACACATTTCCTTTATCCTACCCAGATCATCGTTTAGAGTTGGGATAATCAAATTTACGATCTCCAGATGCACTCCTTCTTCTATGATAATTTTCAGGGTCTTAAGCACCGGCTCAAGTTTAGCAGAGGAAATCTTTGTATAAAACTTCTTATCAAATGCCTTCAGGTCAACTGTAACCCCGTCCATATATTTAAGTAACGCCCTTAATGGTTCAGGGCTCATCGCCCCGTTAGTATGAAAGAGGTTCTTTATGCCCTTAGTCCGAGCTAATTTAGCGATATCATACATATATTCATAGAAGATGGTGGGTTCATTTATGCTGTGTGAAATAGACTTACACCCTTGTCTTAGTGTCTCTTGGACTACTTCTTCTGGTGAATAATTCTTGCTTCTCAGCCCTTCCGGGCTTTGGGTAGTGATATGCCAGTTATGACAGTGTCGGCATCTAAAATTACAACTGGCAGTATAAACACAGAGATTACGGTGTCCGGGAAGCATATGATACATCGGCTCCAGTTCAATGGGGTCAATTTGAAGGCCACCAGGCTTTCCATAGACAAGACTATATAGTTTGCCCCCTCTATTCTCCCTCACCCGGCAGAAACTACGCCCACCTTCAGCAATAATACACCTCCTAAAACAGAGCTGGCACCAAACTTTTCTGTTCCCTAACTTTTTGTAATGCCTTGCCTCTTTTGCATGTGATAGTGCATAGGCAGGAAATATCCTGCTCAAACGGTCAAGTCCCAGAAGGGAGGCACCAAAAACAAGGCCGCTAAGGATAGATTTTCTACAAAAATCTCTCCGGTTCATCTTAATACCTTATTCAGGATAGCTGAGACGAGAAGTATAAGGAGGCTAATTATTTTAAGAAGGACTACTGCTGTGCAGGTTTGAATCAGTCCTAAAACCGGCAAAAGTAACACCCCTCCAAGCAATCCTCCTAGCCATCCGCCAGCAAGATCAGCTCCATAAAGTAGACCGGCGGTACCACTCAGATCGGGTGAGCGCTTTAAATATATCTTGCTGGCTAAGGGAAACTGGGCACCAATGAGAAGACCGGAAACAAAGCAGAGCACAGGAAAGATTACCCGGAAAAGAGAGAGTACCGCAGGGAGGTCTAAGTAGGGGGAAAAGAGAAGAAATATGGCCGGAAG
>JAUWZC010000081.1 GCA_030615565.1 Desulfobacteraceae bacterium
CACTTAGAAATTCAAAAGGAGGTTAAAAATGGCTATTGATTGGGATAAAATCGATGCAGAAGTAGATGGTATTATTGAACAGGCAGCTAATGCGACAGATGAGAAACTAGCTTCAAAGATATCATCTGTAACAAGGTTAACAGATGAGGAGATTATGGAGTTATTTCCTGAACCGTCAGATGTGAAGAAATTAAAGGAATTAATGAAAGTAGTTAAATCTGCCGAAGATAGAAATACAAAAGTTAATAACATAGTAGCAAATGTTGAAGACTTTGCCGGTATTATAATAACAATTTTAGGAAAATTGGCTTAAAAGAAAGACAGGGCCGTGAAAGGATTGGGGCCAACACTTTAATTTATATTTTTGACATAGTAGAATTACCACATGTCACGTCCACTCCGAATAAGATAGAGGACCGCATCTTAAATATTAAATATTTGCTTTTCAAACTACTTTGCCTAACGTTTTTTTCCTACAATCTTTAAATCCAGGTTCTCAATGATGGTGAAAGGGAAAGATAAAAATTTCTCGAATACCCTTCCCTCCTCTTCTTTTAAATCGTTATGAATCTTTTTTCTTCAGAATAATATATACTTTTTAATCAGCTAACATATACTTTTCAGTATCTTTCGATTTAAATATTATGCTTATTTTTGCCTAACATATTTTATTTATTGGATAATTGTAATAAGAAATTAGCTTTGCAGTAATATAAAGCTGCATATAGGCAGTATAATCTAAGTTGAACTAGGCTGCTTTGGATTTTTCAGCGAGGGCAGTTGCGGGGGATGTCGGAAAGAAGGCTGTTTATTTCAAGCCTGTGGTGTGCATGCCTGTGTTAAAGAAAAGGGCGTGGATTTCTGTTTTGAGTGCAGTGAGTTCCCGTGTGAAAGAACCGGGCTTCCTCCACCACTGTATGAACGGTGGAAAAACAACAATAAGGTGATGAAAGACCTGGGTGTTGAGGGCTATTACGAAAGAATAAAGGGTTTGCCCCGCTATCCCTGATGTAACCCACTGCCGCTTTTGCCAACTTCTCAGGTCTTACTATTGCATCAAATCCGCTACAGTTTTTAAAAAATGGAGCGGCAAAAAAACTTCTGATTACAATCACAGGTCAATAACAAAATTGATTTGAACCTGAGTGTCTAGTTTGGCGAGAAACTTAGAAACAAGGTGCTTCAAATAAGCTACTACATTTTGAAGAATATCCGTGATTGGGAGAAAGTTAATGAAAACACGTAGCGCATTGTTGTATAATCTCTCCTGAAAAGGACAAGCTAGGAAAAACATAATCGAAACCGGGGAGAGCGTCCTTAAAGGGATTGGAAAAGCCTCATACATTGTACCAAAAATACAAGAGTTTATGGGCCTTTTTTATTTTAAAGTCAAATGGAGGATTTTCTGATGGCCAAAAAACCGACATATGAAGAATTGGAAATAAAAATCAAAGGTTTAGAGATAGAAACTGCTAAACGCAAGCAAACGGATGATATGATTCTCAAGCGTGCAGAAGAGTTTGCAGCTCTTTATGAAACCTCCCTCGACATAACAAGACCAGATGACCTATCTTCTCTCCTTGAGACTATTGTGGGACGAGCAACACAACTCCTCAACTGCCCAAGTGGTGGGATGTATTTATGTGATCCAGATAGAAAAGAAGTCCGCTGTGTGGTGAGCTATAAAACACCGGATGATTATACCAGTATGGTGCTCAAGTACGGGGAGGGGGCAGCAGGTATCGTGGCACAGACCAAAAAGCCGCTGATTATCGATGATTACCGCACCTGGTCGAAAAGGGCCGCCTCCTTTGAAAAGGACCAGCCATTTACCTCCGTGATCAGCGTGCCTATGATCTGGCAGGATGATGTGATAGGGGTAATTCACGTATTACATGATGTGGAAACCCGACGCTTTACACAATCTGATTTGGACCTGCTTACCCTTTTCGCCAGTCAAGCGGCCACTGCGGTGAACAATGCGCAGTTAGTGGGAAAAGTTCAGAGCCACGCTGCTGAACTTGAGAAACGGATAACTGAAATAGAAGAGCGTACCGCTGAACTAAAAAAGGCCAATGAAGGACTTCAACGGGAAGTAAACCAGCGAAAGCGAGCAGAGGAGGCGGTTCGGGAAAGCGAGGAGCGGTATCATGATTTGTATGACAACGCACCGGTGATGTACCATACGATTGATACAAAGGGCATCGTTCTGGACTGCAACCAGACGGAAGCGGACATGCTGGGCTATAGCAAGGAGGAAATTATTGGCAAGCCGATATACACTTTTCAAACCAAGAAATACCAGGATCTTGCCCCCCATGCGCTCCGCGAAGGAATGGAGAAAGGGCATGCCGCCGGGGAACGCCGTTTTGTGAAGAAGAATGGCACCATCATTGACACCGTTTTCGATGCAACGGCCATTTACGATGATTCAGGCCAGGTTGTCGGCTTCCGGTCCACGATTACTGACATTACTCACCTCAAGAGGGCCGAGGAGGCGCTGCGGGAGAGTGAGGAGAAGTATCGCTCCCTGGTGGAGTCTACCGAAGATTCCATATACCTGGTAGACAGGGAATGCAGGTATCTGTTCATGAACCAAAAACATCTCTCAAGGTTTGGCTTGCCAATAGAGAATGTCATAGGGAGCTCATACAGCGAGTTCCATTCCAAAAAGGGAACCAAGGGGTTTGCCAAGAAGGTAAATCAGGTGTTCGAGACTGGCAGATCACTATCCTATGAGTATAGAAGCGAAAGAGACGCTGGATATTACATCCGAACCTTAAGTCCTGTCAAAGAACCAGACGGAAGAACAAGATCTGTGACTGTGGTTTCAAAAGACATCTCTGAGCGCAAGCAGAAAGAGGATGCACTGCGGGAGAGTGAAAAACAGGCATCAGCGGCGATAGAAGCAGCAAGGGGATTTACATTTAATTATGATATCGCTACAGGTAAGATTAAGTGGGGCGGTGTAATTGAAGAGATTACTGGGTATACTCCTGAAGAATTCTCATTGGTTGATATTGATGGCTGGGCAGAAAGAGTACACCCTGATGATAGAGATAGGATTTTATTAATTTTTCAGGAAGCTTTTCAGAGAGATCGTGCTACAGCAGAATACCGATTCAGGACTAAAAAAGGTGATTATGTCACACTTTCTTCCATCAGCCTTACAGAGAAGGATGAAAAAGGCAAAGCTGCTCGCTTAGTAGGAATATTACAGGACATCACAGAGCGCAAGCAGGTGGAGGAGGAATTGAGGCGTTCAAATGAAGAACTTTTGAAAGAGCATAATCAAAGGATGATGTTATCAAAAAGCCTTATCGATCTTCTAGAAAAAGACCGCCGGCAGATCGCCATGGAACTTCATGACCACATTGGCCAAACCCTAACCTCCCTCAAGATGAACCTTGAAATGATTCATGGGAAATTGAAGCCTGGCCATACGGAGTTGGGGGCCCAGATAAAAATCGCTCAAGAAAGAGCAATTCAAGCGATAAAGGATGTTAAGAATATCTCTCACGGGCTGAGGCCTGCCATGATAGACGCCTTAGGCGTAGTGTCCTCCCTTCGGGACCTATTCAACGAGATTCAGCAGCAGACGGATATTGAGATCCATTTTTTTAGTCGAGGGATTCCCAAACGATTTGAAGAAGAAAAGGAACTCGCCATCTACCGCATTGCACAGGAAGCATTAACCAATATCATCAGGCATGCCAAGGCTAAGAATGTTTTCGTGAATCTGGTCAAGAAAGACGAGAAGCTTTCATTGAGTGCGGAAGATGACGGAGTTGGTTTTGACCAGGACAAGGTAATGAAGATCTCAAAAAAGAAGGGGCCACTGGGGATCCTTATTATGCGAGAGAGGGCGGAACAGCTCGATGGAGAGTTCACTATAGAGTCACAGCCCGGCAAAGGAACGCATTTGTTGGTAGAAATACCCATTTAATTGCGGATTTGAGATTTCGGATTGCAGATTTATTTTGATTGCAGCCCGCCCTGGAGCGACCAAGTTGAAATACACCGCTGTTGCTGTATCAATTCAGAGGAGCTGCCTATATAACTATGGCTATGTAAGTCAGCCCGCCCTGGCGCTATGGACTTGAATCAGCCTCCTAAGTCTATAAAGTGCCATGTGCTGGGATCAGCGTATTAAGTCTATACAACCAGGTCTGGGCCAGGGGTCTGGGCCAGGGATTTCGGATTTTGGAATGTGGATTGGTGATTGAAAATGCAGAGCGAACGCATTCCCCATCCCGATCATCATGACTGCAGGGTTCTTCAAGATTGAAGAATTAAAAGTGAAACTTCCTATTTAGAATTATCTGGAAAAATGGGTTGATTTAAGGTATAGTTATCGTGATCAAAATAAACATTTTAATAATGGATGATCTCCCTTTGAACTTTACTTTTTTCGAGAAGATATATGAAAGAAAACGAACCCAAACATCCTCTTTCGGAAGAAGCTTTTTCCCCAGACAGTACACAAACTTATAGCAAGGATGGTGTTGACCTATCCCTTATAAGATGGATGTTGTCTATGACCCCTACTCAACGTTTGCAAACTCTGCAAAAAAACATCCGCTCGGTAATGAGGTTACGTGGAGAAAAACCAACTACCTGATTTCCTGGAAATCCTTAAGGTGTTAACAAAGCACAAGGTGGACTTTATCGTGGTTGGGGGAGTTTGTGCAGTCTTGCATGGAGCTCCAGTAACAACGTTTGACCTTGACCTGGTTCATTCTCGGTCTTCTCAAAACCTCGCAAGCCTTATGTCAGCCTTAAACGAGTTAGATGCCTACTATCGAGGACGGGGAGATCAACGATTGAAACCAAAGAGATTACACCTTTCATCTCCGGGGCATCAACTTCTCATGACCAACGCTGGTCCTCTTGACCTTCTCGGAACCATTGGAGTGGGTCACAGTTATAAAGACCTGCTGGAACACACTGTTGAATTGGGAGCAGGCGGATTAAACCTGCGCATTCTGAACCTTGAAAAATTAATCGAAATAAAAAAGGAGACCATTACCGATAAAGATAAAGCTATGCTTCCAATTCTACAGCATACCCTGGAAGAGAAGCAAAAACAGTGACTTGTCAATGACCCCGCCCTTCCGGGCGGGGCTTGAAAAAGGAAATAATTCAATTTCCGCCTCCATCCCCACCCTCCCGGGTGGGGCATTTAAGGGCGGCGGTAAAGAATACACATCCAAAAGGAAGTGGCACTGGTGAAACTATGGATAAAACCAAAATCCTCATTGTTGATGACCATCGGGTGGTGATTGAAGGGATCAAGAGTGCGTTACAAGAGCATCCGGAATTTGAGGTGGTGGGCGAAGCTGTTGACGGCCTTCAGGCGGTAGAAAGTGCCAGGTCTTTGGGGCCCGAAATAGTGATCATGGATATTTCGATGCCAAATCTCAGCGGTATAGAGGCCACTAAACAGATAAAGGAGTTTGACCCTGAAATTCGGATCGTCATTTATACCATGTATTCTGATAAAGAGTTCGTTATCGATCTTTTCAAGGCGGGTATATCCGCTTATGTCCTGAAAGATGACCCTTTGTCAGATCTGATTTTAGCATTAAAGGCCGTCAAGGGCGGAGGAACATATTTCAGTACGATGTCTCCCACGATTTTACTCAGGCATATGAAAGAACTGGAAGAAAAAACGGAGAGTACGGATCCTTATGATACCTTGAGTCAGCGCGAGCAGGAGGTTTTTCAGCTACTGGCCGAGGGAAAGAGAATTAAGGAGATAGCCGATGAACTGTTCATAAGCCCGAAGACCGTTGAATCCCATAAATACAATATCATGGAAAAACTCCAAGCGACATCAGTCGTTGATCTCACCAAGATCGCTGTCAGGAAAAAGCTGATCGAGGTTTAGTTTATTGGGTATTGGGGATTGGGTAATCAATAACCCAGGAAGCGTTAACAAATAACCAAACAGGATTTCGTAATTAAAAATATTCCAAATTTTATGATGGCTATCGAAGTTTAAATGTCTATAAAATTCACCTCAAGCCAAGTGATCTGGAGATCTTGAGATCAACCTCTTTCATTTCCTGAGAGGTAAGCTGCCCCACTTTCCTCGACACTATTTCTGCAGGAACGGTCATCACGAATTCTAAACGGAGAGTCGATTTTTTAACCAAACCGTTTACAGGCGTAGATTCAAGAAGCATTTCGGTTTCTTTAAGGTTATTGGGTACTCGTGAAGTAATACCGGCAAGAATAAGGTCATTATACCTACGATTTATAGTCATTTCCGATATTACCAGGGCAGGTCTGGCTTTTTGTATTTTTTGTTTGCCCGAAATTATAAAAGGGAATGGAACGATCACTATATCACCACGGCTATAATTCATAGAGATCCTCTTCATTTTCCCAGATTTTGAGTAAGGCATTCTGTTGCAAAAGAAGAGCAGATTCATCCACTCCTGATTGCTCAGGCCGAAATCGCATTCGTAGGAAATCAATAAAATCAAGAACTTCTTGAACTTTTTGAGGTGGAAGGCCTTCAATGCTTTTCAGTATGTATTCCTTACTTTCCATAGAAATGGTCATGATAATCTCCTTTTGGATTTATTCTCCAATTTTGATAACTTCGTAAAAAGTCGCTTCGCGTCTTTTTACTCTGCGGAGGATGGCTATGTCAGGGGCTTAATCGCCCTCAGCCTGTTAACGGACTTTTGACGAGTCCATCAATTTTTATATCATAAAAAAAAGGGCAGAGAAACATCTTTATTTATCCAATACCCAATACCCAGCATACCACCCCGATCGCTATCAGGAAAAACCTGATTAAAATTTAGGGGTTTTCCTGATTTCGAATTTGCACTTCATTTAATTCTCAATAATATAAGGCAGTTAGGTACCCCCACCACACATGTCAACCCTTTTACATAACGCATTGTATTTTCAAGGAATTCCCCATGTAAAATCAGAACTCTCCCGATAGACAACATCCGTTTTAGATAGCTATTATACTTCTAACATTATTTCACCCAATCTATCCTAACATTGCTTTTTTGATTTCAACGCCAGATCAGAAACTACAGTTCATCAGGAAATAAGAATCTGATTATGAACATTGAAAGTATTTTTCAATATATTCAATCGTCAATATTCAATCATAATAATACCCATTACCCAGTACCAAAACGGAGTTTTCTATGAACGAAAAGATATTAATCATCGACCATGAACCGGATATCTTGAGGACCCTTGAGGCTGTCTTATCAAAAGAAGGGTATCAGGTCAGGAGTGCTTCTGGGAGGGAGGAGGCCATTGGTCTTTTTAAATCCGAACCCTTTGACCTGGTTATCATGGATATCAGGATACCTGGGACGGATGGGCTGGAGCTCATGAAGGAGGTCAAAAAATTGGGTGATGACATGGAGGTTATCGTTCTTACCGGTTCAGCGAGCATTGAAAATGCTGTGAAGGCATTGAGACATGATGGAGCCTTTGATTTCCTTACCAAGCCCCTTGAAAACGTGGATCAACTTATTAACAGCGTAGAAAAGGCCTTGCAGAAACACAGATTGCACAAAAAAAGGAATATCTTTCAGGAGGCTAAAGCAGGTCAATGAGGAACTGAATATCGTGGTAAACAGCTTCCCGCCGAACTGGTCAAAGTGAAACGATCTATTTGCTCTCTGAGGTCACTGAGCGCAAAAATGCATGAAAGCAGGGGCGGATTACTTTTTTGATAAATCAACCGAGTTTGAGAAAGTCACGGAGGTGTTAAAAAAGTTAATTCTATCAAGATGAGCTTTTTAAAGAATATGCACATAATATTGTGCATATTTGCACATATTCATGTGCATACTAAAAATTTGTTTCTTTTATTTAAAGTTAAGAATTTACATGAAATCTTTCTGTAAGCTTGTTGTTTCTTCGCACTATATTCTAATGTAATGCCCATAGAATAAGGCTTTTAGCATATGATGAAAAAGAAAGATAAAAAGATAATCTGACATTTAAGGGTGTATTTTTTAAGATCAGTCGAACTAACCACGATTTGGCACGTATTTTGAGAGAATCAGATTATAAGAGAGTAAAATCAGCATAATCCAAGACTCCCATAATGAATAATAAGCTTAAAAATTAACAAACACGCAAGGAGTAATATGAAATCACCTCCTCTTTTATTAGGGAAACAAGATGAAAGATAGAGACAAGACAAAAGAGCAACTGATAAATGAACTGGTAGAATAACGCCAACGAGTTGCTGAAATGGAAGTGCGGGAAACCAAGCGCAAAAAAGCGGAAGATAAAATCAGCAAGCTTATCCGCCCTGGCGAACCTAGTCCCAGGACTCCTTTGCTTGTGGTAGCAGATACTCGTGGCGTCATTGTTTATATTAACCCCAAGTTCATACACGTAACTGGATATACCCTTGAAGAAATTGTAGGGACGAACTTGGAAGACCTATGCGGACAATCCACTGATGGACGAAAAGGAATGTGGGATACTATAAAGGCTGGCGGTGAATGGCAAGGTGAATTTCAAAACAAGAAAAAGAGTGGCGAAAATTATTGGGAGTTCGCTCAGATTTTCCCTGTTACAAACAACGATGGCGTTACCACTTATTTTGTTAAGCTAGCCGATGATATTACCGCACTTAAGGAAGATGGATCCTGGATGCTTGATGCTGGTCGGAGCGAAGCGTAGATCCCGCAGAAGGCGGGAATGCTTGATGCTGGATCTGTCAATTGCGGATTTTGCCCGCCCGCCTCGCCTGAGCGCCCGTCCGCCTTGGCTGAAGCCTCGCGATGCCGGGCAGGGATTGCGGAATGGCGATTGAGGAATGAACTGAGTGCGGATTTCGGATTGCAGAATGGGGAATATTTGAAAGTGGATTGCGGAATGCAGAATGTGGAGTTGGAATATCTCCAATCTGCAATCTGCAATCAAAATGAATCTAAAATCCAAAATCTGAAATACCGTGTGTTGATGCTGGATCAAACCATATTAATGTCTCTGGAAGATGAAGCGAGGTGGGCAATGAGGGAGGGGTTGACAGACAAGAAAGAGATCCCTAATTATCTGGATTTCATCTATGTGGATGCATTAGAACAGGTAAAACCAGAGACGGTAACGATAATACGATAAGTACAGAAAAATTAAGGATGGAAAAAATGCAAAACAAAAAAATCAGAACATGGATATGGATCCCGGTAGTTGTTATAATTTTGGCAGTTGGTGGTTATTTCTGGTTGAGTCAAAAAAAGCCTGAAAAATATACCGGGCCTGTTGAAAAAATCACCTTAGCTGCATATGCTGGAGAGACTGGAGCCCTTGTTTATGTTGCTGAAGATCAGGGATTTTTTGAAGAAAATGGTTTAGAGGTGACAATAAAAGATTACGAATCAGGTAAGGCTGCTGCTGATGCCCTTATAGTTGGAGAAGCCGATATTTGCACC
>JAUWZC010000020.1 GCA_030615565.1 Desulfobacteraceae bacterium
GTTATAATAAATGTGCCAATTACCACCCTCTGTCCATGCTCAAAAGAGATAAGCGATGTCGGCGCCCATAACCAGAGGGGAGAGGTCAGATTGCAGGTTAGATTTAAAAAGTTTATTTGGATAGAGGATCTCATTAAATTAGTAGAGGAGACTGCCTCCAGCGATGTCTATTCTGTGTTAAAAAGAGAGGATGAGAAATACGTAACCGAAAAGGCATATCAAAATCCTAAATTCGTAGAGGATATTGTCAGGGATATAGCCAAAAAACTTGAGCATGATCCAAATATAACATGGTTTGCAGTTGAGTCAGAAAATTATGAATCCATTCACAATCATAATGCATACGCATACATAGAAAGGCATAAAGCAGTAGTAAGTAGGCAGTAGGGATACTGGATTGTGGATTTTGGATTTTGGATTGTGGATTTAATGACCAATCACAAATGACATAAAAAGCAGGCAGTATGCAGTAAGCAAAAAAAGCAAAGAGCAACCAGCAACGAGGAAGCAAGGCATGTCTGACGACCTAAAGAAGATGTATAGAACGGTGATGGATGACCACTTTCCTCCCCAGATTACAATAAGTTTTGGAGATCAAAAACTCATTTACCGTAAAAGGGTTTGGAAAATAGCTGACGAGAGTTCAGGGGAGTTGATCGAGAAAGGCCTCAGGTATGGAGAAAATCCGGGCCAAGAGGCAGCAATTTATGAGCTGATAAACGGAAACCTTATACTTGGTGAATGTCAATTTATTGAACCAGGAAAAGGGCTGGTTTCAGCCATAGCTGAAGAACAATTGATCCAGAGTGGAAAACATCCAGGAAAAATCAATCTAACAGATATAGACAATGCCCTCAATATATTAAAATACCTTTCCTTAAGACCGGCTGTAGTAATTGTTAAGCATAATAACCCTTGTGGTGTGGCCTATGGATCAAGCCTTGCCGATGCCTATCAAAAAGCAAACATGGCAGATAGAATCGCAGCATTTGGTGGTTGTGCAGTCTTCAATAGGCCTATTGATAAAGAGACAGCCCAATTAATTAGTGATAATTATCTCGAGGTTGTGGTCGCACCCGAGTTTGAAGATAAAACTATATCTATTATTAAGAAAAATCCAAATCTCAGGATTATTAAGATGAGCAGGACCGATAGATTAGCCGAATATTCAGAGAAACGTTTCGTTGATTTTAAAAGCCTCATTGACGGGGGAATAATCCTACAGCAATCACCTATAAATAAGATAAAATCACCAGATGATTTTGAACTGACATCTATTGAATATAAAGGAAAATTATACAAAATTGCCAGGAAGCCTACCAAAGAGGAATATGCTGATATGCTCTTTGGATGGCAGGTGGAACAAGGTATTACTTCCAACTCAGTTATCTATGTTAAGGAGGGGGTAACAGTTGGCATCGGCACAGGAGAGCAAGATAGGGTAGGTGTGGCAGAGATAGCTATTTACAAAGCCTATACTAAGCATGCGGATTCCCTTTGTTTCACCAAATTCGGTATCCCTTACAAAGAACTGGAAGCTGAGATAAATAAAGGAAAAAAAGATGCTGCATTAAAGGAAGAGATAGATAAGGCAACTACTTTAGAACATGGCGGGCTCATAGGCTCAACCATGGTATCTGATGCATTTTTTCCTTTTAGAGACGGAGTGGATGTAGCCATAAAGGAGGGAATAAGGGCCATTGTTCATCCAGGGGGATCGTTGAGGGATTTCGAATCAATTGAGGCCTGTAACGAGGCCAATCCTCAAGTGACCATGGTATTTACCGGCCAGAGGGCGTTTAAGCATTAGGTTGCAGTAGGCAGTAGGGAGTATGCAGTAGGCATACTGGGTTTACCAAAATTCTTGCTGCTTAGTTTTACTCTGTCAGAAAATTAACTCATGGAATTTAAAAATAAATCTAAAGACAAATCAGGCTTCACGCTTATTGAGTTAGCAGTAGTCATTGTTATTGTTGGAATTATCATCTCAATTATGGCCACGGTTCTTCCCTCCCTCATTCAGTCTTCAAAAATAAAGAAGGCCCAGGCCATTCTTGAGAAGGTAGATTATGCGCTGCAAGGGTATAGCATGGCCAATCATAGATTGCCCTTTGCGGATAGCGGCACAGATGGCGATGAAGATAGCGGCATCTACATTGGGAACCTACCCTATAAAACGTTAGGTCTTTCCTCTGGAGAGGATGTCTGGGGCAATAGTTTAAAATACGGTGTATATGATGATTTGACTGCAACTTTTGCAGATGGTAATGCCTTCTGCACAGCAATAAGTAGTTCCAGTACAGCAACATTTACTACAAGCAAGGTTTACACTACTTCTGCGGATCACTGTAGTGGTGCTGATGCAACAAATTCCAGCAATCAGGCCTATGTTGTCGCAAGCGGTGGTTCAAAAGACCTTGATGGCGCAAATGGTTTTTTTGATCTATGTAATGGTGAAAATAGCACTGCGAACCCCGGTTTTAATGCCCCAAACAGAATCCAGTCCACCACTTATGACGATCTTGTAAGGTCATTTTCCCTAAACGAACTTAATCAGAAAAATTGCACTGGCGGAGGTGGCGGCGGCGGTAGTCCTCCAGGCGTTGAGAACACCGACGCACTCTGCAGCGATGGCATTGACAACGACGGCGATGGCTACACCGATTGTTATGACCAGGATTGTTGTGGGCCAGGTCTGACTGCATGTAGTGAATGTCCGCCTACAGAAAATGTCCAGATCAACACAAGCCCAATGTCGATGGGGATCGTGGGTAATAACTACAGCCATACCTTCCAAGCAACCGGTGGTTCAGGATATTATTACTGGTATCTAAACTCAATTTCTCCAAACATTTCCGGGTTGGACATTAATCTGTGGTCGGGTGTACTTTCAGGCACCATTGACAACTGTGAAAATACATACAGCGTTAATATTCAAGTTGAAGACCGTTACGATTCCAGCAAGACAGACTCCCACACATTCACCCTTGCTGTAGAGAATGGGACATTGAGTATCACACCAGCACCTTCCGGGGGTGGTCCAAGTAGCCCAGACTTTACTGTTAACTCATCCACCTTTTCACAGGAATTTACTGTAAGTGGCCCTCACGTGGGGGCATTCAACTGGACTTTGAGCTGGGTCGGCACCAACCCAGGTGGCTTCCAGGTGGACGACATCTCAGACGCTGTAGGTAAATTCTGGAAGAGTAGTTCCACTAGCGAGGGCAACTATACATTCACTCTTATTGCAACAGACAGTACTTGTTCCAGCAATAAAATAACCACCAATTCTTACACCATCAAGATTACACCCGAGGGAACTGGTGCACCGTATACAGCTAATCTTGTAGCCAAGTGGCACATGGATGAATGTAGCTGGGATGGCACAGCGGGTGAAGTAAAGGATTCTGGTGAAAACTTCCTCGATGGGACTGCCAAGAATGGTGCAGATACAATCGGCACAGGCAAGGTTTGCCGGGCAGGACTATTTGATGGTACTAATGACTATCTGGATATGGGAGACATCTTAAACAATGTATTGGGTACTGGTAGCAATTCATTTTCCGTTGCAGCATGGATAAAACCCTATTCATTGGCAACCCCTAGAACAAATCATCGCACCCAGAACTGCTTTATTGCCAAGGCCTCAGATCCGTATAACGATAACCTTGAAATTGGCGTAAACACAAACGGCACGGTACATGTCTATATTGATACATCAGGGCAAGATAGATATGCCGACTTTGGAGTTGGTGAAATTAGTGTTAACAGTTGGAGCTTTATAGCTGTAACCTATAACAATGGAACTGTTACTGTTACCATCAATGGTACCAAATATGAAAGCACAACCACATGGAGCGGCGGGGGTAACCTGGATAATGCCACAGGGAGTCCAGTAACTATTGGTAGTTCTCAACATATAGACAATTATTTTAACGGCAAAATTGATGAAGTTATGGTCTTTTCCAAAGCCTTAACTGATGATGAAATTCAGGATTTATATAGCTTGACTCACACTTGCTCTGGGAGCTGCTATACTACCCCATTGGCTGAATACCGGATGGAAAACTATCTCTGGACAGGGGCTGATAATGAGGTAAGAGATTCTGGTTCAGGAGGGAGCCACGGAAAGGCTGCCTATAGGGGATCTGGCTCTTTGCCCACACAGACAACAACCTCGGGTGGCAAGGTATGCAGGGCTGGGATATTTACCCGAGTAAATGCAAATAATGGTGGTTATTTAGACTTAGGCGACCCTGCAGACGGTGACCTCGATCCCGGCACTGATCCCTGCTCCATTTCATCCTGGATAAAGTGGGATGGGTCAACTGGAGAAAACATTATATACAACAAGGAAGACCTTTATGAAGTTCGAGTTTCTGGCGGTTATGTGAATTATGCCTGGCGACCTCACTGGGCGTGGGATGGTGGGAGTTCCTTCCCTGTAACAGCGAACACCTGGACATATGTGACCACAGTATATGATGGTTCTGAACAAATTCTGTATAAAGATGGTGTGAAGGTTTATTCCAGAAACCAGACCGGGGCTATAGGAAGCAACTCAAGCAAACTTCTTATTGGCGCCAGGGGAATAGGCGCACCCAGAAATTTTTTTGGTGGCATGATCGATGAATTTAGGATATACAGCCGGGCCCTTTCAGAAAGCGAGATCAAGGCCGATATGGCAGCGACCCGGACCTGCGAATAAAGCTTCTACAATCAGAAAAGCACCTCTTATTATCTCCCACTTACCCTGCTTACCAGATCGTAGATTGGCAGGAAAAGACCGGCTATAATTATTGCAAACATGGCCCCTGCTACTACCAGAACAATTGGTTCAATCATCTTGCCTATAGTGGCCACAAGAACCGTGAGTTTATTTCTATAATCCTCAGCAATATAGGACAGTTGCTCAGGAAGTGTGCCGCTTAACTCGCCTACATTTATCATCCGAATAACAAATAAGGGAAAGATTAATACACTCCTAAAAGAATCCGCAATTCCTTCACCTCTTGCCAAATTCTCCCTGACCTCACCCAGTTTCTCTCTATAGATTTCATTTTTGATAGACTCCTTCAGGATAGTCATGGATTGTAGAATATCTATACCTGCCTTTATCAAAAGAGAGAAGTATTCTGTAATAAAGGCCATGGTAGAGGCAGAGATAATGGTGCTTGAGATTGGGAGTTTGAGCAACAGGGCATCGGTTGTCCTCTTCACCTTCCTGTTCTCTTTATAGGCAGTAACTACTATAAAAATGGCCAGTGCAAGTCCAAGAACCATGCTCAAAAAATGATTCTGGATAAACTCAGAAATTTTCAAAAGAAAAACTGTAAGAGAGGGAAGAGTAACATCCATCTCTTTAAAGAGGGACAAAATCTTGGGAACCACATAGTAAAACCAGAATATAAGGCCAGCACCCATAGCTATAAATACAAAGCTCGGGTACAAAAGAGCCTGTTTGGTATCACTTATAATATTCTGTATCCTTTTTAGATGTTCAGAGGCATCTTGCAGCATCTCATCGAGTCTGCCCGTCTCCTCACCCATCCGGATGAGATATATTACCGTCTTAGGAAAAATATACCTATATCTGCCTGCTGCCTCTGAAAATGTTGCACCTCCCTGAATGTTGGTAATCATATCATTTATATCACTCTCAAAATCAGGGCGTTCAGAAGTACTAGCAGCTTCCTCCATGGCAGTTGTTAAGGTCATTCCAGACCTGAGCATCATAGAGATATTGCTCAAAAATTCTGCCTGAAAAGATCGGGGAACCCTTTTTCTAAATCTCAGGCTTAACAGTTGAAATATAAAGGATGCAACAGGACCCAATTTTTTTACATATATGGAAGTATTTTCTCCTCTCTCAAGATGTGTGACAGCTGACAAAACATCTTTATAAGGAAGACTGATAACCCCAGAACTTATTCGCCCTGTGGGTTCCATTAGTTTATATCGGAAATAACTCATTTCGTTAACTGCCTACTGCTTACTCTATGCCTGCCTCAGATGTCCCATAGTACGCACAGCATCTTCCACAGTTGTGATCCCCTGCTTTACCTTGGCCACCGTTATATCAAATATGTCTACAAATCCTTTCTCTTTTGCCCTCTCAGTAATCTGATCCAATTCAACCTCTCTATTGATTAACAAAGACAATTCTTTATCAATAGGTAGCAATTCATAAACGAGTGTCCTTCCAAAATATCCAGAACCATTGCAGACCTCACAACCTTTACCCCTGTAAAGCGTTGTTATGGAGGGATCTTTTAAGTATTCCCTTTCCCACTCAGAGGGTTCATACTCCTCCTTGCAGGCGCTGCATATCCTGCGAATCAGCCTCTGGCTGACAACACCGATCAGGGAATCGGCAATCAGAAAGGGCCTTATCCCTAGATCACGGAGCCTTGGGATAGCCCCAACAGCGTTATTGGTATGAAGAGTTGAGAGAACAAGATGCCCTGTGGTGGATGCTGTTATTGCTGTGGCAGCAGTCTCAGAATCTCGAATTTCCCCTACAAGGATTACATCAGGATCATGCCTTAAAAAATACCGGATAGCATTGGCAAAGTTATAACCAGCCTTTTCATTCACCTGGGTCTGCCGCAATAGAGGTAGGCTATACTCAATTGGATCTTCCACGGTCAGAACATTCTTTTCAAGCAAATCTAGGCTCCTGATACCTGCATAAAGTGTGGTAGATTTACCGGAGCCTGTTGGTCCAGTAAGAAGGATGATACCAAAAGGCTCATTAAACATATTATCTACCTTCTGAATATCCTCTTCAAAAAATCCAAGCTGGCCCATACCCATAATAGCGCTTTCTGTTGGCAAGATCCTTAAGACAATATTTTCACCATAGGGAGAGACAACTGTGGAGACCCTGAAATCAAAATCATTATTAAGGATAGTAGCCGAAAAACGCCCATCTTGAGGAAGCCTCTGCTCAGCAATATCCATTTCTGCCCTCATCTTGATACTGGAGATAATCCTTTTAAGAGGTGTGGGAAGAGACAATACTGGCGTCAGGACACCATCAACCCTGAAAGCAACACTTACTGACCTCTCCATTGGCCTTATATGGATATCAGTAGCCCTCATCTTAACTGCTAATTGAAGTACATACTTAACCAGATTATCCATCCCTCTTGCCATTTCAACATCTTGAGAGAGAAGATTAACTTCGGTTTCAATTAATTTTTCAACAGGATTTTCCATAAAATAGTAAAATTTATTAATAGCATTGATTATCTTTCTCCTTTCAGATAGATAAAACTTTGGTTTCAATCCTGTCTGTCTGGATATTAACTGGCCAAGTCTATCATCAAGGACTGTTGCTGATGCCACCTCCATTGATCTATCTAAAACCCTTATGGGTAGAAAGGTGTTATTGAGACATAGGTTTTTATTAAACAATCTTAGAACATCCTCTTTAGATAAAATCTCATCAACATCGATGTATGGAATCCCCTCCTGCTCTGCTAAGGTTGTGACAACATCATATTGAGTCACAAAACCGAGCCTTTCGAGAACCTCTCCTAATTTCTCCTTTGTTATCTTCTGCTCCTGGAGGGCAAATTTTATATGCTCATTCCTAATAAGATCCTTTTCTTTTAAAAGCTCCCCTAAAGGCTTTCTTTTCTTCTCATTTGTCATCTTTGTCTATTACCTTTTGCATTGCATAATAAGAAAATAGTTTTTTCATCAGGAAATCCAATGACTTCAAGGCCTTTCTCTTCCTGAAAACGATTTACTGCCATTAATAGCCTTGGACCCACAATCCCATCTATATAATAGAGGTATTGATTAACTCCTGCTAAGAGTTCTTCCAACCTTTTAATCTCCTTCCCTCGATAACCTAAATAAAACTTTGTTACCCTTATTGTTGGTCTCCAGAGAAGGAAATAACTCTCTTTTCCGCTTTTATCAAAAGAAAAGGAAAGAACACCGTAACGGTTTCTAATATCCTCCGGTATATTGTCAAGTTGGATCATCTGATATCCAGTCTTTTTAAAAATAGAGTCAGCTACTTCTCTAAATGTACCTGTCTCCATAGCCTTATAAAAAGGTATGGCAAACTCTGAAAGATTATAGGCAGACAAAAAATTAACTACTGCATCTGGAATAACCCTCTCCTTTTGAGTCTTTTCTTCTGATAATCTTTTATCCGGCAGCTGAAGAGCTTCTCTATTTTTTTTACTAATTAATGTTTCCTCTCTGGTGTTCATGTTTGAATGCAGCCAATCGATCTCAGGAAATAAATCCAGATAAAAAGCACCTCCAATAATGAGAATCAATATTACCAAAAGGCTGAAAAGAAAGACTCTTTTTCCCCCTCCCTGTTCAACCTGGTTTAGATCCCTGTATGTCTCATCAACTATGGATTTACCTATACCGGTAGTATTATTTATAAAAGCTACATACAGGCATCTATCCATGAAGATATTAACTCCCCTGAAATTTCCCTTGCAATACTTATGAATCCTTCTAAAGGCCCCATTTGCTATGGTGGTCTTACCTTGGTTTCCTGCTGTATTTAGCTTGAATAGGACATAATTTTTCAATTCATCCTGGTTAAGGGGCCGGGTCTCCTTTTTAATAATAATGCGACTCTTGAGCTGTCTAAGCTCAGTTGAATTCAATTTATCCATCAATTCAGGCTGTCCTATGAGCAAAATCTGCACCAGTTTTTCCCGATCTGTCTCTAAATTGGAGATCATCCTGATCAATTCCAGGCTCTTAGAATTCAGATTCTGGGCATCATCAATAATTATAGCGCAGTTTTTACCCTCTCTGTTTTGATTTAACAAAAAATCATTGAGCACCTTTATCTGGTCACTAAACTCTAAACTATCTGTATATAATCCGAAATCCTTGTTAATCTCTCTTAACAACTCAACATCCTGATAAAAGGTGTGCAACACAAGAGAAGTTTCAACCCCTTTTTCTTCAAGGATATTGATTATCCTCCGACTGATGGTTGTCTTCCCAAGCCCAATCTCACCTGTTAAGACCATAAAACCTTTTCTCGCAACAATACCATGGACTAGCTCGGTGAGGATCTGATCTATATGTTCTGAGAGATAAAAATTCACATTATCAGGGGAAACAGGAAATGGATTATATTTTAACCCAAAGTAGTCAAGGTATTGTAATTCTTCATTTATCATATCTGATTTCATTGTCGCCACACACCAATGTATGTCCTGCCATCCTTGCTAACACAGCCTGTAAAAAAACCCTTCTCTTTGCCAGGCTCCCCATCAACAAATCTGTCAATTCTTGTGAATGTATCTTTTGATATTCCATAAAGAATAATCCTATTAGAAAAACATAAGATGAAGACATCATCTTGTTCCTTTGCGATTTTTTTGATTCGATAGACATAGGAACGCTTGGTATTAGATTGGGGTAATGATATATCAACTCTCTCCATCAACCGGGTAAGATTATCCATATATTCCAAATGGTTACTACCTGAAAAATGTGGCCAGATCCCACTTTTAACAGAGTAGGAGCTTAAAGATGCCTCCCATTGTAATAAAAAATCCTTGTAAAATTTTGAATCCAAGGAATAGTTGATAAGTCGACTCCCTCCCCATAATATCAAAGCTATTAAACCTCCATACAGGACTACAAATATTAACTTATCAACAGCTTTCCCGGAAAGGGCCATTATTATTTCAGCTTTCGAATTAACTCTGGTATAAGGGTATTTTCCGGATAAACCTCCCTGAGTCTGGCCAATCTCTTTCTTGCCTCGGCCAACTGATCTGTCTTGATCTCGAGAATGGCCATATTAATACCTGCCTCCAGATCGTTTTCATACCTTTTTAGTACCATATTCAAAAGAGATGCTGCAGATTCGTAGTCATGTTGCTTTAAGCACCAGAATGCCTTTAATTTTAAAACATAACTGTTATCTTCTCCTTTAAGTAATGCAAGTTGACCAATCAGATCTTCTATCTGATCGCTACTTCCTGTGTCCATGGATTTTTGTATCTTCGCAACTAAGGAAGCAATTTTTGCGCTCTTCTCTACATTATCCAGATGTATATGTTTATCTTCTTCTTTTTTAGTCTCTTTTGGTTTTATAGGCCTCTCTGGGAGCAGTCTTTTACCTACAGTTGCAGACCTCTCTTTAAGTGCCAGCTTTTGTAAAGCCTTTGATGGTGATACCATAGCCGGGGCTTTTGCTCGATCAATTTGAGCTATATCAGGCGCCACAGGAGGGAGCTCTGTGGCACCCTTCTCAGATCCTGCCTTGACCTTCAGAGTAGGAGATAAGATAGCTGTTGAAGTCTCCTTTAAAGGGATAGGGTATTCTGGAGTTGCTACAGTGGCGGAAATTCTTTCCTCTTTCCTTTTAGGCTCTTTAAGGAATCTGGGTGGTATATAGCGTACAGTCTGAGCTTCTTTATCGGGAGCTTCCTTCTTGCGGGTCGCAGGGAGATAAAGTTTGCCGGGCCTTGCCTCTTCAATAGGGATAGTTTTAGGAGGGGGAGGAACAACAGCTGTTGCCTCCTCAAAGATATCTTCTTTTACTGCCAATTCATCTCTTTCTTTTCCTGTCTCTGTCTTTACAGCCTGAGCCTTCTCTTCCCTATTTAAAAATGACTCCTTACCTTTTTGTTCAAGATAATCCCTAAGGTAACGAACACCATAGAGGGTGGCCATTCCAGAAAAAAAGATGAAAAGGGTAATTGAAAGTATTCCCAGTGGTGAAAAGAAGATCCTCCTGAATGAGTAGATATTTCGACGTCTCTTTAACTTTTCATCCTCTTCCTTCCCTTCCAGTGATTGTCCTCTGAGTTTCTTTAGTGTTTTAAAGATAACGCTCATATTGTAAAACTATGCGGTATACGGTAAGGAGCATTCACTACCTGCTCTCTGCTGCCTACTGACCATCTGTGGTTCTATACAAGAGAAACACCCAAAATAATAACAAGTTCCCGAGTTTCCTCTGTCTTGGCTTCACTTCTAAAAAGATAGCCAAGGAGAGGAATAGACGATAGAATAGGAACGCCTTTCTTTTCCACTATATTTCGTTTATCAATCAGTCCACCGAGTATAACCACATCACCACTATTGAGCCCGATGGTAGTGCTTATCCCCTTTATGCTTACCCTTGGTAGAGATATACTCTGGTCAGCACGAGCACCAACACTCTCCGGCTCAAGGCTCGCCCGATCCACATCACTCTTTATAGGATTGATAAGTATGGTGATCCTTCCATCTTCCTCAATAAAGGGGATAACCCCTAAAATAAGTCCGTCAAAGACAGTAGAGACCTCGACCTCGGTAGTCTCTCTGGTAGTCTCTTCATATGTGGAGGTTGTCTTTACACTTTTTTTATAGGTGAACGATGTCCCTACACTTATGATGGCCGGCTGGCCATGTTTACATCGGATGCTCGGGTTTGAAACAATCTTTGTATCTCCAAAGGTCCTTAGGGCATCTATAGCTGCATCAATTGTAAATGCCCTATGAACACCACTAATAACAAGACCAGTGCCTAAGGCCCAGGATGCCTCAGTAAGCTTTGTGGCTGTCTTTGCCTCCTTTCTTAAGAGACTCCAATCAATCCCATACTTATATCCCTCCGAGAGGGCAACCTCAATAATCCGTGCCTCGATAAGTATCTGACGGGAGAGCATCTCTCTAAAATGGTTTATTAGTTTTGATATAGATCGGATAACCGCAGGGGTATCTTTAATATAAAGGCTCCCTGATAATCTATTGAGAGAGTACTTTCCTCCCTTTGAGATTACCCGCTTAACCATACCCTCTATCATATCATAAGGATTTCCTTTGCTTGCCCCTTTCCCGGAAAGCTTAAAACTTCCACTTAACCCGGTGGCGGTCTCTGTCTCCCCAGCTCCAAGGACATCACCACCTACATCAAAGCTTGTACTAATATTCGTATCAAGGAAGTTTAATATAAAGATCCGCTCCTCAAATAGTTTGATCCGAATAACATTTTGATTAATCTTATAGTAGAGATCAAATGTATTAAGAATCTCCTTAAGGACCACCGAGGCAGGAGCCTTTTCAAAATTGAGTGTGATTAACATCTTCTCCTTAGTTATATCAGGATCTATTATGAGATTCATTCCTACAGCCTGAGATAGGGAATAGAGCATCCATTTAAAGTCTTCATCTACCATCGAAAAAGATACTATATGATCTTCAAGCGGGTCATAGGCTGGCATGACCGGCTCTATCTCAATCTTTCTGGGAGGGATCTTTTCTAAAGAATCTCTTAGTTCTTTCTGGGTCTTGTCCAGCCTCTCAGACTCATCACTTATCTCCTTTGAAAGAGAATCAGGAGATGGCCTTTCAGGATCAAGAACTGGACGTGGGCCAAGCATACACCCTGCAAGAAAGAGAGGCACAAATATTACTGACAATATCGTTAATCTTTTCATCTACCCTCCTTTAAGGCACTTTTACTTTTCTTCTGGTCTTCTTCTCTCTCTTGATCTCCCTTATCCTTTCCCTAACAGATATCCACTCTTTTAATCTATGTTTGCTAACCAATACCCGGTTTGGTTCAATTCGCACTATCTTGCCACCATCTGGAAGAGAAGCCCCTTCAGAATAAAAGGCTCCATCAATAACACAGAATCTTTTCTTATCAGAAGAGAAGGCAAGGGTAAGCGAATAATCCATGTGAGACGGTAAAACTATCTCTCTACCCCTTGCCGCAACTTTTGGTCTATCCATCGGCTGATAACCAAATAGGCTAAGGTTAACTGGGAAAAGATCTGATCTCCTTGATCGAACAAGACCAATCATCCTCTCCTCTAATACCTCTATTTCTTTTATGGCAGCAGGATCCGGAACAGGGATACTGGGGAAAGGCTTAATTCTACTTATACGTATCTCTTCGGCCATTCTATGAGAGACCTTCATAGCATATAAAACTGTTGCGGTCAGAGACAGCAAGATCAGAGCTACAGACAAAAAGCCATAATATTTTCTTTTCATTGAATACTCTTTGAAAATTTAAGAAGAAATTCAGAGGAACTGATTTCTGTATTAAATCTACTTTCTTTTTCGATATATCCCTTTTGTGTTAGGGTTTTCACAAAGATCTGATACCCTTTGTAAGCCATGCCAAAAGGAGCCTTTACCCTGCCAAAAATTTCAACCATCATCTCATCCTTTGAATAATCCAGTTTCAGTACATCAACTCTCATATCAGATGAAAGGGCACCAGATATATCGTTAATCACTTGTTTATAAGAAGGGGCTCTCTGGTAAAAGGCCAAATCCTTTGCAAAAGAAAAGGTCTCTTTATATTCAATTTGGGGAATCTCCTGTTCAGCCCTCATCTGAATAGCAGTCTTCTTTCCTTCTAATGCTATTAACTCCTTTTGAAGCAAATCCACCCGTTGATTGTACCAGAAATATCCACCTAACAATAAAAGGGCAGCTAAAAAAAAGAGGGCATTAAGGTATGGAGCCCATGTTCGGGTGTAATAAAGGGTCTTTTCTGTTCGAGACGAAATCCCCTTTATCCCAGATAGCATCCTAAGGGCCCTTAAAAAAGAAAGATGGTATTTCTTTTCATTGAAGGATATTACCTCTTCTTCGAAAGAATAGAATTTATTCTCCATATCCTCATCCCACTCCGGCTCCACTCCGCTATCTATCCAGTTAAGAAAAAGGACTCTCTCAATTTTGATCCTGTTTTCCGACTCTATTGTTTTGATATCTGTTTTAACCATATCCCAGAGTGTAGAGATCTGTTCCTCGCTTGTGTCAAATGCAACACACCTGTTGGCATAATAGACCCTCCTTTTTGTCCCTATTATCAAATCAGCAAAGCGGCTATGCTGAAAAACAATGGCCACAGGATTCCGAGCCCGCATATTCTCTAATACCTGATAAAGAACAGAATAAAGGGGAAATAACAGAATGCTATCCTCATGATCTTTAATTCGGTCAAAATATTGGTAGTAAAGGCGTGTGGGAAGGGCAGTAAAAAAGATATCTGTAGCATCTTTCCCTTTCTTTTTTTTCCAGTGTGTGATGATAGAAACTGGTTCCTCAAATTCACCTGCTTCCTGCAATTTTCTCCTGACCATGACCTCTGCATATCTGACAGGCGCCTCTATGGTCATGGTCCTCGTGATGGCCTCCTGCATATCAGAGATAAACCACTTATCTCCCTCTATATCTTTAAGGTCAGTTATCTCATCGAGTCTATCTCCTGAAAAACTATAGACTATTCCATCGAGTTCAATTACATATAGCCTTGAATCTTTAAACACTATCATCCTTATTGCTTAACCAGAAATGCCCCTCTAAGTTTTAGAAGGATATCTCCCTTTTTTGTCTCAGGAGAATCAGCGGAAGTAGATGGAGGTTTTTTAGTTTCTGCCTTTTTATCAGATTCTACTTTTTTTGTTACATGAAGTGTCACGGGCTTGAAATAATAGGAAGAGGTGTTTGTGGTCTGCATTAATATCTTCTCTGCCTCTTGAAAGGAAACAGGTTGCTCAATATTTACATCGTACCAGGCCCATCTATCCCTCTCTAACCCCAAGGATCTCGCACGATTAATAAAATGATTCACTCTAACCATAATGCGTCTCTTGCGCTCCATTTCTCTCTGTTGCTGCCTTAACAACCGTACCTGCCTGGTTAGTGCCTTAATTTTTTCCTGACTTAGAATATATTTATTACAGGCTGTCAGGAAAAAGTAGGCGGCAATAAAAAAGAAGATTACTAGAAAGACTGAGATTATATGTGGTTTTTTAATTGTTATGGTATTTCTCCTTAACCCACTTTCTTAACAACAGTTCTATGGGTAAAAAGGTGCCCTAAAAAAACTTTAAAACGAAAGTCTAAATATGGCTGCTGCATTAGTAGTGGGAGCTGTTTGGGCACTGGGCCAGGCGGCTGGAACTAATGGGTCCGCTGTATGAGCTGGGACATAAAGCAAATCCCCAGTGGCACCGCTGTTTTCTCCATCAACTATTCTATCCCATGCAATACCTAATTCATTGGGGACCCCAGCTACTCTAACATAGTTTCCTTGAGCAGCCCTGTAATCAAAGGCTATCGTAAGAGTACAATTGCTTCCTGTTGAATCTGTATAGGTCCTTACTAATCTACTCCCTGTAGGACCTTGGATCGGCAACTCTAAGCCTACCCTCTGAAGTTGAGAGACAAGATTAGCCTCAGTAGGAGTAGAACAGTGTCCGTCTCTACCACCTGCTGTCTCGCCATTATCCGGATCATTTACATCACCAAGTATCCACCCTGTTCGATCATAATAGGCGTTATAGGCCATCTCCCAGGAATTTACGAATTTAGAGTAAAGCCTTTTCTGCTCCGCACCCCTAACAAGATCTTTCCCTTTGACTATAGCCCCAATAATAATACCGATTATGATCAATACGATGGCCATCTCAATCAGTGTAAAGCCCTTGTTGTTTATTATAAATCCAATTCCTTTACCTTTTTTTGTCTTCATTCCTAACCTCCTAATTAGATTCGAATATAAATATGCCAATATAGCTAGCTTACATGATTTCTTTCGAATGTCAAATAAAAAATACAATATAATGTTATTTTATTTAAAAAATATTCTATATGTTGGGTTTTAAGACTCATTCTGTTATTTTGGGTAATATATAGAAAAGGAAAAAGGAAGGATTAACGCTCTTAAAATTTAGTAATAGAAAGGAAGGAATCGGTCTTTAAACTTGCCCCTCCAATTAATGCGCCATCAATATCTGGCTGCAACATGAGTTCTTTAATATTATCGGGCTTTACACTTCCACCATAAAGTATCCTAATGGTTTCCCCTGTATTGTGGTCAAAATTTTCTATAAGCCACCTTCGTATAAAAAGATGTACCTCCTGTGCCACCTCAGGGGTGGCTGTTTTTCCCGTACCTATGGCCCAAACAGGTTCATAGGCAAGAATCACGCTTTGAGGTAAGTTGCCCAGTTTGCAACTAGTCTTGAGTGATTTATTTAACTGGGTCCTAATAACATCAAATGTCTTTTTTTCTTCTCTCTCTTTTAATGTCTCACCAATGCATACAATGGGTATCAATCCTGCCTCAATTGCGGCATCTGCCTTTTGATTAACAGTCTCACTGGTTTCAAAAAAGAGTGCCCGCCTCTCTGAGTGACCCAAAATCACATGGCTACAACCTGCCTCCTTGAGCATCAGTGGAGAAATCTCACCTGTAAAGGCTCCCTTTGACCCCCAGTGCATATTCTGCCCTGCAATAAGAATATCCGTTCCGGCCAATAATTCATTTGCCAATTGCAGGGTGGTAAAGGGAGGTGCAACAAGTACTTCAACCTTATTAAAATCTATTTTAGCACTCTTAATTCCATTAAGTAGATCCCTTGCCTCATCAAGGGAGAGATTCATCTTCCAGTTAGCTGCCATTAAAGGTTTTCTGTTTTTCATTTAATTATATAATAAAACTTTAATAATCTGCGTGTGTCTGCGGCAAAAAAGGAGATTCCTAAGCTATAGACTTATTACTCTAAACTTTTGGCGATGTATACAGCAAGATCTACCAGCCTGTTTGCATATCCAAACTCATTATCATACCATGCAAGTATTTTTACCATATCTTCCCCAATAGACATTGTTGATAGTGCATCCACAGCGGTAGAGGCAGTAATACCATTGAAATCAATAGAAACAAGGGGCTCGTTAGAATATTCAATGATACCCTTCATGCTGCCCTGAGAAGCCTCTTCAAAGGCCTTGTTAACCTCTTGAGCAGATGCAGGTCTGCTAAGCTGGACCACGAGATCAGTTAAAGAGACATTGGGAGTAGGAACCCTTAGTGCCATCCCGTTCATCTTACCGGCCAGTTCAGGAATAACCAGAGAAACTGCCTTTGCCGCTCCTGTGGTTGTAGGAATCATAGAAACAGCTGCTGCTCTGGCCCTCCTAAGATCCTTGTGGGGAAAATCGAGAAGCCTCTGATCTGTAGTGTAAGAATGTATTG
>JAUWZC010000312.1 GCA_030615565.1 Desulfobacteraceae bacterium
TATCGTTTCATCTCTGGTAATGTCTTTTGAGGGTTGTTAGTAGTCCGTTGTTTTAAATCATGTGATTATTTAGTTGATTACTGATTGAATCCTATCATATTTCCTTGTTATTTTTTAACAACGGATAACTGACAACGGACCACTGACATCTTAATAATTCTAACCTTTCAAGATAACTATGGTGCTTACAGTCTTAATCAAGATCAGGGCAATGATTGCTGCCTGAATACCTAAAAGAGGGATTAACAAGGTTCCAATTGCAAGAGTGCCTGCACCAGCGCCTACAAGGTCGGCAGCAAAGAGGCCGGCAGCAGGACTCTTCGTTTCTCCAATTATCTCTGCGGCAACAGGAAACTGAACCCCGCATAGCAGTGAAAAGGTAAAGCAATACAAAAAAAAGACAATCTCTGGCATCATGGAATGATAAAAGGTTACCCAGATCAGATAAGTCAAAAGCAAAAGGATCATCCCAGCCTCTGCTCTTAAAAGTATATCTTTACCCCTTTTTTTCCATCTATTTCCAAGTATAGCACCTGGTAAAAGGCCGAGCAAGAATGAGGTAATTACAGCACCTATCTTAAGATATATGTAGCCATAGATTACCTGAAAGGAGAATAAAATTAACATCTCCACACCCATGACAGCAAAGCCAGTTGAAAAAAGAACATATTCCTCCTTTCTTATTAAAGATATGTAACAAACAAGAAGTCCAAAGAGGCTTGCAATAAACCAGTTAGGTGAGGTTCCATACTTTTTAAACCATTCATTGAACATTATGTTTATTACCCTAGGCTGGAAGTCAGTATTAATAAACTCATCTGGATTAATGGATTCATTAAGTAGCTTTATCCTTTCTTTGGTGACATTACCGTAATAAAAGCCTTCAATATAGGATGTGGTAATGGATCTTTTTCTCAACCTGAGAGGAATATCAGTGGAGAGGGTTTCATCGCTTGCGAGGAAATAGACTTCCTCTCCTGGGATGAGGAGAACATTATGAAAATATTTTTTAACAGTGTTGAAAATTGAGGATAATTTTTTGACCCTTACCTCTGATAAATAATTAGGATTTGCAATGAGTGAAAATGAGAGGATGCCATCTTTCTTTAAAATTCTCTTAGTACAAGCAAAGAACTCACTCGTGTAAAATCTGTTTATCTGGAAGGTATCAGGTTCTGGCAGATCAAGTATTATGGCTGAATACCGTTTATTACTATCAGTTATATATCTTCTTCCATCTGCAGGAATGATATTAACTTTCGCTTGAGGAGTTAAAAGACCAAACTGGCTTGCCACTTTAATTAATGTAGGATCTAACTCTACATAATCTATACGGCGAGGAGAGTATTTCAAAATCTCACCTAAGGTCTCGCCCATACCCCCACTGACCAATAAAACATCTTCAATTTTCTCAAGCTGGCAGAGGGGATAATGGACCTTTTCTTCGGCAGCCGTTATGTTGAAGGTAGAAAAGGTAGGCATTCCAGATTCCCAGAATGTATACTCCTCCTTTTCTTTGGTTAACACTATTCTCCCATAGGGTGACTCCCGGTAACTTACTATATTCAGGCCATACTGATTAGAAAGGGTAGAAAGCTCGAACCTTTTTTCAAAGGCAAAACCAAAAAAGAGAGTAATGGATAAAAACGCCACAAAAAAAAGGATATATCTTTTTAAAGAAATAATAAGGACAAGAGAAATAAGGATTAGAAGAAAGGAGGTAAAGGCTATGATCTTAAAAGGGCTAAAGAAATATACCAAAACAAAACTAAATAAAACCCCACCTGTAATATCTCCTATATTGTCAGTGATATACAGTTGCCCTGCTGTAAATTCTCCGTGACTTGCCTTAATAACAGCAAGTGAGTAAGGGAGTATAAAACCAATCAAGAATGCGTAAGGTGCACTTAAAGCCAGAATGAAAAAAAAGATGGGATAAAAACCAGGAGATTCTCCATGGATAAAGATGATGTCTCTGAAAAGCCTTATTGCAATTATCTGAATCAAAGGAAAGAGTGCTGTTATCAAGGCGATGATAGAATAGAGGATAACCGACTTTTTAGGAAAAATTTTTGATGTAAGAGAGCCAAGCCCACTTACCATCAACCAACAAAAAAGAACCAGGGAGATTGTGATCTCATTACCGGAGAACTGGGAAAGAAATTCTCTCACTGTAATAATTTGAACAGCAATAGAGGATATTCCTGT
>JAUWZC010000268.1 GCA_030615565.1 Desulfobacteraceae bacterium
GAAAAATGTTTTTAGAAAATTATTATCACTCACTTCTCTTCTCGTTTTTACTAGTATCTTTTTGGTCTCAGGATGTTCAGAACCAGCCAAAACTCTAAATAAAGAAGTAAAAGGTCCACAAATTATTGTTAACCCTGGTACAGTTCGCCTGGGTGTTGCTAAAATAAAGTATACAAAGATTGTCTTCAGCGGGTCAGGCATTGAGCCTTGAGATAGTGTATTCATAAAACTCCTGAATGTAGCTGTTGAAGGAAAAAAGGTTGATCTATCAATAGCAGCCGCTGATGTTGAAAAAGACGGGACCTTTAATGCTAAGGTAGGAATCCTGACCAAGATTTCTGATTTCTTGAGGGCCAAAATTGGCTCAAACGAAAAGATGGAAACCATCATAATTATAACAAGGCCACCTATGCCTGCCGGTACATACACTGCCCGGGCAATAAGCATGCTTTCAGATAAAAAAGCTGAATGCATCCTGGAAGTAAAGGGGCCCTCATTGATAGATAGATTGAAAGACTGGCTCGGCACGCTGCTGGGAAAAATCGTTAAAAAATAGATAGAATATTATCTCTTGACATAAAAATAGGATTTAAATATATTTCTTGCTATCTTGTATACCGTATACATAAATGATTTCTACTTAAAAAAAGGAGGCCGAAAATATGGGTAAGTTATTATTTGAATGGGACTATTCTTCATACACAGGGGCAAAAAAGTACCCTCATCTATTCAAGCCTATTGATATAGGCAATCTTACTATCCCGAATCGAATAAAGTATGCTGCCACCGAGGACAATTTAAACGGCAGAGATGGTTTTGTTACCGATGCAGGCGTAGCTTACATACGGGAAAGGGCCAAGGGAGTAGTAGGCGGTATATGCACCATGCAGGGTGTATATATGGATGAGGGCCGGCAAGGTCAGGGATATGTTGGCCAGGCCGCAGCCTGGGATGATAAATTCATACCTGGATTAAAAAGGCTTGCCGATGCTATTCATGAAGAAAAGGCAGTGGCTGCCTGCCAGTTAATGCACTGTGGTCGAGTCGGTGCGATTGAGACGGAATATTGCCAGGGGCCCTCAGATGTCCCCCAGCGATTGAGGATTTTTCGGCCAGTTCAAGAGATGACCAAAGCAGACATTAAACAGTGTCTTAAGGAACATATTGAGACCACCGAAAGATTGCTTAAAGCAGGATTTGACATTGTTGAGATTTCAGGGATTGTGGGTTATCTCCTTTCCAATTTCCTATCCAGCTATACCAATAGACGGACGGACGAGTATGGTGGGGATATAGGAGGAAGGATGAGGTTTGTTGTGGAATGCATCCAAGAAGTTAAGAAAGTATGTGGTGATGTTCCTGTGGGTATCAGGCTCTGCTCTGATGAACTCTTAGATGACGTGGGTGGAAACACACCTGAGGAATCCATGATCACCTATGAAATGTCTGAGGAGGCAGGTGTGG
The DNA here is from genome assembly GCA_030615565.1 of Desulfobacteraceae bacterium. GTDB lineage: Bacteria > Desulfobacterota > DSM-4660 > Desulfatiglandales > B25-G16 > B33-G16. Next base: position 1,465 of record JAUWZC010000268.1, read on the forward strand.
ACTACATGAGTGTTACCTTGGGCTGGCAAGAATCGATCTACCCTGTCATAAGCAGAGACATTCCTCAGGGTAACTGGCTCCATTTAGCTGAACGTGCCAAGCAACATCTCAAGATTCCAGTCTCCATGGCCTATAGGCTTTTCGTCCCGGAGCTGCCTAATAAAGCTATTGAAGAAGGCAAACTGGATATCTGGGAAATGTGTCGGCCTATGATTGCTGACCCACTAATGCCCAAAAAGGTCTTAGAAGGAACACAGGAAGAGATAAGACATTGTGTTGCATGCAATGTTTGCCTGGCAAGGCTTTTCCGTGATGCACCCATGACCTGCTATATTAACCCGGTTTGTGCCCATGAATGGGATCCAAAGTATAAGATCAAACCAGCAGAGATGGAAAAAAATATTATGATTGTTGGTGCTGGACCTGCTGGTCTCGAGTGTGCCTGGGTGGCAGCAGAGAGAGGACACGAGGTCCATGTCTACGATAAGAGAGAGGAATTAGGTGGAACCATTATCGAGGCTGCCAAGGCACCCTATGGAGACGACGAGCTTTACGGGCAGATAAGGTTTTCAAAGGCAAAAGCTGAAAAAGCAGGGGTGGAGTTCCATTTAGGCACAGAGGTAACCCCTGAATTAATTGAAGAGGAAATGCCAGATGCTGTTGTCCTGGCTACCGGGCCAAATTACATTAAGGGTACAGCCCCTGGTTTTGACAGGGCAAACGTTGTCTCGGTACTGGATGTTATAAAAGGAACGGCAGAAGTTGGTGATAATGTCGTTGTCTGGGGAAACAGAAAGCCTGGTATTGGTGTAGCCCTGTTCTTGGCCAAACAGGGGAAAAAGGTGACTATCGTAGGAAAAGAAAAAAAGCTTGGAAAGGATATTAATCCTTCCTTTTTATGGCGATATGTTGGCTACTTAAGGCAAAATAAGGTGACAGCCTATAACGATTGCGATATTGAGGAAATTACCGATGATGGCGTTACTGTTCTGACTTACGCTGGTTATAGGATCCCTGTTAAGGCTGACACAGTAGTCAGTTCAGAGAGAGAGGCAAACACTATATTAAAAGATGTGGTTCAGGAAAATAGCATTGAGCTTTTTGTAATTGGCGACGCACTTACTCCCCGAAATCTATCAAGTGCGGTTCATGATGGTTACAGAATAGGTATTCGGATCTAAAAGGAGGTTAAAAAATGGCACTTGACCCAGAAAAGCAAATAAGTAGCTTGTGGAAGGCATTGCAAGGTTCACAAGAGGCAAACAGGAGAACGTTTTATCAAATGCGCCAGGTAGTGATTGAGTTTGCAGGCCCTGATGCAAACCCCTTTGATACCGGTATTAAGGCATGGGAAATCATAGGTAAAGACATGGGTAAATCCAATCTGCCGCGCATGAATTTGCTAAAAGGTGAAGAAGGCTTAATGATGAATATAGCCAGGGCATATCAGGGATTGTGGACTACCAATGGTGCCGTGGTA
>JAUWZC010000246.1 GCA_030615565.1 Desulfobacteraceae bacterium
ATTTACCAAAAGTTGTAAAACATACGATTGTTCCAACAGGCATTGCAGTATTATAAATCCCCATTGCCGTTCCTACTTCACGTCCCCTAAACCACTGCGAAAGTATTTGAGCAGCCACTATAGAAATAGTTACAGCTCCAACGCCGGCAATAACTCTTCCTAAACCAGCGTAAAGAAAGGTACCGCTGACAGCAAAGATTAAAGTACCTATGATTACAAGGATTAAAGAGCTCACGCCTATTTTAAAGGGTCCCCAACGGTCAGAAAGCAGGCCAACTAAAATCGCTAAAAATATGGCTGGCAATGCAAAAAGACTCATGAGTAAACCAGCCTCACCATGGGTTAATCGCAATTCCTCGATAATTAAGGTGAGGATGGGTGGTAGGGACTGTAATGTAAAAGCAAACCCCAGCATACAGAGGTAGGACAGTATTAAGATAACCCAACGATACCTACTTACTGGCATATTTCATCACCAACCATCATCACTTTAAAAAGATGATCTCTTTTAATCTGGCCAACAATATTTGAATCTTGGATCATAGAGGGTTGGGTTTGTGACAAATCCGCCGGAGACAGATTAACCGCTAAGCTCACGTTCAATCGCTTGATTTATCAAAACCAATAGGACAGGCTGATATACACTCAGAACAGCTGTAGAAAGAGCCAGAAACAGTAGATTGCCAAATGTCCCAGAAATCAGGGCTATAAATTATACCTTTTACTACCTTTTCATCAGCTCCTATCATCTTTCTTGCAATAGCGATGATCCCTGGCAGGCCATTGCGTAAGAGATAAGAAGCACAAGTACTGTAGTCAAGGGTGCCATCTTCCCGGATGGCTTTCGCAGGGCAGGCATTTTGACACAAACCACAAAGGTCACAAGGGTTTTCAGACAAAGGTTGGTCAGCGCTCAGTGCTGCATCAGTAATAATAGTACCTAAACGAACAAAAGGACCAAATTCGGGGGTGATTAATAAAAGGTTTAATCCAATGCCGCCCAAACCTGCAATGGCTGCAACTGTTTTGTGATTGATTTCACCCCTCATTCCCTTCGACTCACCTCTCATGTCTATGGGAAGATATGGAGACACGCTGATAGCTCCGGCACCCTGCCTGGCAAGTATTCGGATCGTCTCCAGACTTATATGATTAAGACGCTCATAAACACATATAGTGTCATAGCGGTCTAGGCGGAGGTTACCCGAACATACGGCAGCCTTATTTAATGCAACACCGATGCTGATAAGGGAGCGAGCGCCAGGAAGAAGTTTTTCTGGCTCTTCGCCGTGCTCTCGCAACAAAGGTGAATCAACACCAGCTATACCCACCAAGTCTGCACCAATGGCCTTAACTTGCTCTTTTAGTTCACTAGCAGATAGCATAATTCCTCCTTTCTTTAAGATAAGTGATTTCGTATAAGGTTTTGCGAATAAAAGAAGTTGCCGAAGGCAATTTAGACAGAGGGCCGATCCGATAAGATTCCGAGGGAATCCCATCGGATTCCTTCGGAAAGGCACGAAGACAGATACGCTTTGTTATACACTGTCCCATGTTTATATTCATCCTTTCTTACCACAGAACGAGTGAGTTGTTGCTTATCTACTTATTTATTAAAACTCCTATTCCACCCTTTTCAAATTAGGCTCTTTGTCCAAATCTATTTCACTCTCCCCAACTTTTAACCTCTTTTTACTTACCCAAACAAAACCCTTATCAGGTATAATTACTGCCACATCAACAAGACCACCAACACCAGGCATACCTCCAGGATCAGCTGCAATACCATCAGAAAAACGCTGAATAGCCGATGTAGTTTGAATCATCAGAGTACAAAAATCTATGGCATCCTGAAGTGTCATTGTCCCCCATTGAATAACATACTCTAAATTCCTAAGTTGTTTATTTACTGCTTCTTGCCCAAGTTTTTGGGTAGCTTCGTTAATAAATGTTATATTTCCGATCCGACCATCAAAACCTAAAACAATCCTTGACACAACATCTATTTGACCAATCCAAGAAGCGCCGTATTCTTTGCCTTTATCTTTGCTGTCTCGTTTTTTCTGAGTCTCACCGGGAATATAACAAATATAAACTTCGTGCGAGCCGTCTTTGTTATAACCAGCCACGAGAAGATTTATCCCATCAACTTTGCCAACGCCGTCTTTCAGATTGCCCTGAGGATCTTTAAAACGGAACTTAATTAAGTATTGTTCTTTTTTAATTTCTAAGACTTCGCATCCTTGTCTCTTCAGATCACTTTTAATCTTTTCCGGTAATTTATCTAATTGTTTTTGCCATTTATGTTTTTTATTAAAAAGATACTGTAATTTATCAGCTATATCCTTGACATTTAATTTTTCGACCTCAGTTTCTTGCTTAAATTCTTCAATAAATTTACTTATATTTTTAGGCACACCATCTTCGGGCAAAAATGCTAACCCAGTTACCGCAACGCCGACTCTCTTATTTAACTGAAAAAGTTTAGAAGCATTATCGCTTCCAATTCGAGCCATACCTTTTCGATTTAGGTACGATTGCCTACTATCGGCTGCTAAAACAATTCCTTCCGGTGTTGTTGTATTTATCGCCAATGACATATTACCATCTCCATTTCAAAAATATTTTTTAAACTTTTTGTTAACTCTCTTTTTGCATTTTTTACCTTGGCAAGCATTTTATCTTTTATGTTCATCTTACTCTAGCTCCGTTTGGGTATTTCATCTGGATTTCTAGGTATGTGATTGTGTATAACGTTCTCGACATATACGACGTTGGGGCCCAAGAGAGCAATGTCCCGAAAAGGCAAGGGCAATAGCCCAAGGTGCATATACTGCGTTATTGGAACTGCCAGTGATCATTTTTATAGCTATTTCTACACTTTCCATATGAGCTTAACATCACCAAATCCTTTGCCTGTAATTTTCTTAATTGTTTCCCAAAGAGAGCCTACTTCCATACCAATTTTTCCTGCTCTCGAGCTTTCTAACTCTGCAAGATGAAATAAATAAGGCAATCGCTTCCTAATCTTCTCAATTAATTTTTTATCTTCAAATATTTCTATCAAGCGGCTGGACATTCTCTATTTCTCCATTATCTGTATCCAAAATGGCGTATAACGCCCCGAACAGGTCGAGGGAGCGATAGCGACTGAAGAGTCATGAAGGAAGAGATGCTTATGGAAAGCCGTCGTTTGGTGGTTCGTTCTCATAGCAGTATCCTTCATTTCTTTCTATCCATTCTCATCTCACACTTTGTATATCAACCATCTTGCCGGTTAATCCGGCAAATTCCATTTGACGATGAGTAAATACTATCACTTGGAGTCCATACTCTTTTATTGCTTCATTTAATAGCTCAATCATTTTATTTGAACGGTCTAAACTAACATGCACGAAG